>JAGCBE010000411.1 GCA_017652345.1 Methanobrevibacter sp. | reverse complement strand
TTACTATAGTCTTCTGCTCAAGCTGTTGGTGTATCTCATACAGGCTCTAAAAAGTTTCAGTTCACTACTTCATAATATCATATCACTCCATCACTCTTTCTCTTACAAGGTATCCATTTTAGTCTTGTTCCATTTGTATCAGTTACTTCTATATTTCAGTAGAATGTTCCATTGAATTTTGCAGATGATGAATTAGGTAATGCTCATATATAAGCTGCATCTGTACTCTCAAAAGTATCTGCTGTAATAGTTACATTACTACTAAATCAAGTAGTTGCTCAAGGTCAGAATGTTATAGTTTTTGTTCCTGTTCACAGATTTGGTCTGTATAAATTATCTCCATATCTTAAATAACAATTATTTGAATTATGGAAATATACATATAGAGAATAGTTGTAATTTCAGCTACTTGTTCCTGTATATGCACCAAAACAGTTCATTCAAGTTGCCTGGTTTCAAGATATTTTCATACTAATTGTATCAGTTCAATACAATTTTTGATTTGTATCGTAGTATGTACTACCAGCAAATTCTATACTTGCTAACCTTACATATCATACAGGTAGTTCCTTATCTTTTACTTTCAATGCTCAGTTATTACAAACTATATCTACAGGTGTAGATGGTGTAGGTGTACTAGCTTGTGTACATCATCAGTAGGCTTTTAATTCCAAAAGTTTATTTGCTACTGCATCAGTTAGGTCTATATATCAGTTTCCTGTTACTTCTACTTCTATCTCTCTTATTGTTATTATTCATTTTACACTACATAGTGCTATTCTTCATATTGCCATTATTTGTTTTATTAAGAATTAAATTATAGTATTACTTGTATAATAAGTTGTGTTAATTGTTGGTGACTGTGCAAATGTTCAACCTGTACTTACAAACATACCCGTCATTGTATTGCTAACTGTTGTTCAAGTTCATGTCGTAGGTATTCTATATTCTGTTTGATATTCTCAAGTTTGTGTACTAGATAATTTTATCTTTGTACAATTCCTAAACATATTACTATAACAATAACTAGCCAATGTCAGTGTAGGTAATTTTGGTAATTGTTCTAAATTCTGACAATAACGGAACATTTCACCATAACAATAGGTTTGCAATGTTGTTGCTGGTAATTCCATTGCTGTAGTAAGTCATGTACAATATTTAAACATGTCATAATAACAATAATCAGTTAATGTTGTTGCTGGTAATAATGGTGCTGTTTTTAATACATCATTTGATGATGAATTCCAAAACAACCTATAAAAACAATAGCTTCAACTCAAAGTATCTGTACCATTCTTATTTATCAACGATGTTGTATCCCCACTAGCATTTATATTTCAAGTCAGAATAAAGCGATAATAGTTATTGGAAGCAGTGCTAAAACCAGTAGTTGTTGTACTTGTGTTTCTAAAATATACTTTATCTCATATATTGCTTAATGTTATTGTATCTCAAAAAGTATAGGTTGTCCGTGTACTACCATCTGTACTTGTTTCTAATGTCACAGATGTTGGACTTCAATTCTTTGTTAGTTGCACTGTACTATTAGCAGTATTTGCTGTAAAGCATAATAGTCCTAATTTTGTAGGTTGGTTATTTTTTGTCATTAATAAAGCTCTCATTGTATTTTATTTATTATAAACTAATCAGCAGTTCTTACACTAAATATCTCTAATGTATTGTCTGATGTAGCTAAAAATACTATTGTTGTTTCTTTGTTTGCTGTTAATGTTAAGTCCTCTGTAAATGGATTTGTTATTCATGTTCCTAATGTAATTGTATATGCTGTAGCTCATGTTGCTACCTTTAATATATACTGCATTCAACCATGTACACTTCAAGCATTGATAGTAAAATTAGCTGATGGTACTATCTTCATCGTAAAGTATGAGATAGTTACTACACTTCAACTTGTCTGACTTGGACTAAAGTCTCAATACTTTACTATATTATTATATAAATAATCTATTTCATCGTCAACATACAATTTTGTAGCTGGACTTCAATCATATTGTGGGTCATATGGTGTTGAATAGTCATAGTCTGTTCTTAAATAGTTGTTTACTATTGGTGCATATTGTGTTGTGTCATTACTTACATAAGTCCATGTTCAGTTGCTATAACTAAATGTAAACCTAACTATCTTGAATTTACAACTTGATGTTCAGTCTCAATGAGTAACTCCTGTTGGTGCTCTCATCATAAATGATATTCTGTAGTTTCAATTATCAGAAACAAATTCATGCAACCTATCATACACATCTATTCATACCATTATTATAGCATCTTTAAATGTTGTTACATCTAACGTCTGTCATTCACTTAACCATGTTGCTATAGATGCTCATACAGTTGCTATATCACTAAAGTCTGACTGCATAAAAAACATCTCTGTTCATCATTCTCCTCATCATATAGGTATAATATCTACACTATCTACTCATATTCTCTCATACCATCATTGCATCTCAAAGTGAACTACTAATATATGTCATGCACTAAAGAAACGTAAGTCTTGACTATCTTGATTTAAGAAATAATAACGTCAAGATACATCTTGACTTGGATACTGTCAACTTCAATTTCAATAATCTATCATAAACACAGATTTATCAAATTCATCAGGGTCATCAGGTCGTGTATTATACCAGTCCCATAAATCATCTAATTCAGTTTGGTCTGTCTCATCATCTAAAAAGAAATAGTATATATTTCAATTTCATCATGTAGGAATTTCTTTTTGCAACTCTAATACTATATCTCATCATAATTTTATTGCTAAAAACACAAACATATCTGTAGCTTCTGCTGTTAAGTTTGTGTTTGTACCTTGTGCATTGATAATACCATTTCATAATGTCATAGTATATACTGTACTACCATTATTTACTCTCAATATATATACTTGTCATTCTTTAATGTTTGTTGGTGCATTAACTGTAAAGTCTGCTTCTGGTGTTATCTCACTAGATAAGTCTAATGTTATTGTAGCTCATGTTTTTGTCTGCCAATAAAAGTCTAACCATCTAATAAATATCTCATTAACTTGGTCTGCATAATATACTTGTCTCCAATTTCCATCTCATCAGTCAAAATACATATTAGTATCTGTTCAATACAACCACTGACAGTAGTCTCCACTTGTTGTCTCATAGTGTAATAATGTTCATGTATGAGGTCGTCCATTACTTTGTAATACTCTACCAGTTGTTACTCATACTTCAAAATTATCAGTAGGATGTATATTGTTTGCTATCTGCAGGTCTGTATATATCTCATGATTGTTATTTAAGTGTATCAAATTATTTTCTTCTCTAAGTAATACACTTATAACTTTATTAGTATCTGTGACTTCTATCTGTGTTCAGTCTCCAGCTACTAATGGTTTTACTCATTCTTTTAGTCTTACTGTCATTTATATTTAGTTAATATTAAATTAGTTTCAATGTTCTCATCATCCATACCGTGCATAAAATGTTAAGTCTCATTCAATATCTTTAATAATTCATACACAGTCTACATATGCTATTACCCAACTATACATAATTACAGCAGAAGATATGCTTACACTATCTCAATTATTATCATATATATCTCCTATCTCATGGTCTGCTGTTGCTCAAATAAACCTAAGAACAGTATTCTCTTTTATCTCTGATACCTCTCTATTGCTTCGTAATGTCCATCTATTGTTGTCTGTATTCCAATAAACATACAATGTTTCTCATATAACATCTAAAGTACTAGATATAACATTGTCCTCAATTAATATTCATGTTCATGCTGTTAATTGCTGCTGTAATATTTTCCATGTATTACCTCAGTTATTTACATAAATAGCTCAGTTGTCTCAATATAAATACATTGTTACATCTCAACTTGTTGTCTTACTACACACTAAAGTTCAGGTTACAGGTCGTCCATCTCATGATAAAACCCTACCTGTAGTTACTCATACTGGTATTGTATCTGTAGGTTTTAGTCAATTAGCTAATTGTAAATCACAATATAACTCATTATTATTATTCACATTTAATAAGTTGTTCTCTTCTCTTAAGATTAAATTGATAACCTTGTCTTGTGTTACCTCTATAGCTGTTCATCATGTATATGGATTACTTCATGGAGTATTCCTTACTGTTGTAGCTCATTTTGCATCTTTTATCATTTTATACTATTAACAAAATAAAGCCTATCTAGCAACTATCTTTAGTATATCTCCACTCTGTCACATAACCATTGGTTTATTTAGTGCAGATATTCTATCATGTCGTGGTAATACTAGTTCACCACTAGGTTGTAATTCAATATAATCTATCACACTACCTGTAGTTGTTTGGTTTGCCTCAAGATAATCTGATATTAAGATAGGACCAGAATTATCTTCACTAGCTGTTAATGCTATACTATTAAATATAGCACCATACGCATCAGTTATATCATCGTTTGGAGTATACCTTCATGCTAGTTTTTCTATCTCTGTTCCATATGATACTGGTATCTCTTGCCAGCTTCAGTTCATTACTATTGTTGCAATCATCTAATACTTTTTAATATGTAAAGTTTTCTTTTATATTCTGTTGGCTCTTCTCATCTAGCCACTCACTTATCATCTTTAATAGTATTGTTTACTATTCATACTAACTCATCATTCTTATATCTTAATCTTGCATTCTCTTCTTCTATAGTATCTATGTTATGGTCTTTTCTATATTGTTTTGATTCTACATACTTTACTACCTTTCATTCCTCATATATAAGCTTATCATTTATATCATAGTTTACCCACTGCACATCATCATAACTTATTCAGTTAACTATACCTGTACTCTTCTTTATTATTCATCAATTCTTTATGTACACATATATCATCGCCATTTTTACACTTCAGTTATTATAACACTAAAATCATACTCCAATACAGCTTTCTCTCAACTCTTAGCTTGTAAATATATATGTGGAGTATAACTAACACTTGTTAATGTTGTCTTTCATAATGAATAACAATTGACTCATCAATTAGCAACAACCTCATGTTCAACAATATTAACTAAATATGTTCACTCATCTAATTCAATTGAGTCTAAGTCTGTTACTATCTGTGTGTTTGTGTCTAAAATTCATTCATATGTTTGTACATAGTATTTTCTACGTCTGTTAACTTTTTCATTCAAATTCTTGATTTCACTAACGATACTACCTACTGTTTCTCATAATGTTTTTATGTTATCTTTCAATTTGTTTATATCTTTCTTGTCTGATATATTCTCTTTTATGTTTTTAATTTCTTTTGACAAATTATCTACAACTTTTTCAACATCTTCTAAACAACCAGATAAAATATTTAAACCTTTGTTTATCTTTTTGTGAGATTCTATATGAGTATCTTCTCATTCTACTGGTTCTATTAGTGTTATTTTTTTCACCATAGTATTAATTGTCATTTATAAAACCATAATATCTTAGTCTTTATCTTTATAAATCTTGTTATAACAATTCTTTCTGTCTTGTTTGCTATTCCAAATGATTTGTTCCACTCCTTTGTAAACTTATCAGACATCTACTATATACTCAAGATGTAAAGTATCTCATTTCCTTAATGATACAAACTGTCATACATCATCAAACAACTCTCAATTCATATATATATGTACCATATCTATCTCAATATCCTTATCTAATACAACATTTAGTACATACGCATCATCAACAAATTCTGCATCATACCTTAAGTCTCATTCTCATAATTGCATTGTAACTTTCTTAGGTAATAATCATTTCAGTTTTATATTATCACTCATTACATATTATTTTATTTAGTAAAATCAAGTGAATTTTGTTTTTGTTTTTATTTGTAGATTATAAATCCAAATCTAAATCTAAATCCAAATCTAAGTCAAGGTCTAAATCTAAGTCCAAATCTAAATCTAATCAAGAGTTTCATGTCTTCTTACCTATTTCATCCCAGAACCAATAATATAACATCTTACCAACAATAGGTACATACTTAGCTAAATCTGTAACTTCGTCTTCATCTCTTTCTTTTATAGCCTGTACAAAGTCTTGTCATATTCACCATATAGCTGGTTTCATCTTGCTTACTAAAACTCACCACAAACTATCACGATTATATATCTTCTTATCATATGGTGATATATTCAATATCTTTAACCATGATGTTAATCATTTATCTAACATTCATCATAAAGCTCACTCTAATCAGTTATTCATTAATTGCCATATTATCGTCTCTTCTTCATCTCACTTTACAATGTCTTGTACATCTCATATTAACATTCAGAATAAAGCCATATATATAGACATTCATCACAACCATAATCATGCTCTCATAGTTCATTCTGCTCATCATCAATATTTGTTATAAACATTCTTTGTTCATTGTATTAGGAAATCTATTCTCTTTATAGTAAACGTAGATAGTGCATATCATAATCTTAATCGTGGATGATTTAAATATCACTGTGGCATAGCAGATGAGAATATAGGTTGTGTATTTCATAACTGATATAACAAGTCTGTTAATATATCTATATCTATTTGTCAATTAACATTATAGTCTCATTTATCTATTAACTCCATCATATGTGTTGCTGTCTTTTCTCAATACATATCTCTTAATCTTGTTTCTAACCAATTTCTCTGTCTTCATCATGCTTTAGCTTGTCTTACCATAGCATCCCATGCAGTATTGACAAATGATGTTTTTCATAATCTATCAAATGCTGCAAATCAAGATTTACTAAATAACCAATTCATTGGTGATGAACTAGTAAACGTCTCATACAAACTATCTAATCATAAGTCTGTATATTTTATATCTGCTTTATTAAATATAGTTTTAACTATATTCTTAAATCATGTTTTATTCTTAATCAATACTAATGCTAAATCATCTAACTGACTAATTGCAGATATAAAGTTAGGTAGTGTTGCTATATATGTGGTGTCTTTAAGAACTCATACAGTCTTTGGTGTTCTCTTTTTGTTTAATACAGCATTTATATTGTTCTTTATAACTTCAACATCGTCTCAACTTAACGCTCATTTCTCAACCAATCAAGACACTATACTAGATACTGATTCATTATCTTCACTCAATCATGCTTCTTCATTTAATCATCATAAGAATAGTTGTCTTTGTATAGCGTTCTCCATACTAACAATATAATCATCTAGTGATTCTATAGGATTCTCATAATAAGCATATATTCATCATCACCAATCAGATAATACTCATATCTTTCTTGATTTTGAGTGGTCTGATGTTGTTCACTCTTCTTTGTATGTTTGTGATAACAAATGTCTTATCTTCTTTTCTTTCTCTATATCTGATAATGAATCATCTTCATTAATTGCTTTAATTCTTTTTGCTAATCATTTATTAGAATCTTCTGGCTTTCATTGTACTTTATTCATATATTTAACTAGTCAATCATAATCTTTAACCTTTCTAGGGAAATACATGTCACTAAGATTTATAGATAGTCAAGCGTCTCTATATCTTTCTCATATATCATTTAATACTTCTAATGTAGCATCAATATCTGATTCTTTTATTCAATAAGATAATAACTTCTCTTTTAACTTTCTACCCTCTTCCTCTTTATATTCTCTTAGTTTTTGTAATGATTCTGGTGATGGATTCTCTCTCTCTTCTTCTGGAATCTGTTCGTTAGCTAATGCTCAATAATTTAATAATGCAACCTTAACATCAAACCTTTGTTTATCGTTAAGATTTTTGACAGACTTAACAAAT
Source organism: Methanobrevibacter sp. (assembly GCA_017652345.1). The sequence goes on along the minus strand of JAGCBE010000411.1, from coordinate 776 downwards.
CACAAAGTCTTTCATCTATACCTATTTGAATTTATTTCTGTATGAGCTTCCATCTGTATTAGTCTTCATGCTATTCTTGGTGCTTTATTATACAATATTGTAATAGGTGGTGTATACATATAGTCTACAGCTCATTTAATATCTTTCTTTATTGTCTTAATAGCATTCTTTCTTTTATTCTTTCTAATATTTTTCTCTTCATCTTTGTTTTCTCAGAAAGCATCTTCTATAGTTTTTGTTGTTGTTGGTTCTGGTTCTTCTGGTTGCTCAGGCTGTTCAGGTTGTTCTGGTTGCTCTTGTTCCTGTTCTTGTTCCTGTTCTTGTACATTTTCTTCCTGTTCAGATTCTTGTTCAGCTTCTTGTTCAGCTTCTTCTATTTCGTTTTCTAAATTATTCTGTGTATTATTATCTCTCTCTATCTGTATTATCTTTCATCACATATCAGACAGATTATCTATAGCATTTTGTTGTTTACTTGTATTCTTAATTAAATTCATGTATTCGTTTTTATTCTTCTGTAACATTTCTATCTGAGCTTGTAATGTTTGTAATTCTGATTCATAATAATTTCTAACATCATTTCATATATCTCATTCCATTCACTCTACATTAGCAAACATTTCAGTAAACTGTACTTCTAATTGATTTAACTTGTTTGTAGCTTCATCATTAGTTATATTTCACTCTTTAATATCTTGTGTTAAGTTTTCTTTTACATATCTATCTATATCTGCTAACTCTAATTTACCATCTCTTACTTGATTTAAAAATCTTAA
>JAGCBE010000410.1 GCA_017652345.1 Methanobrevibacter sp. | reverse complement strand
TGATTTAGCAAGCATTACGATATTTCTTAAATTTGGATTTTGATTGATAAGATTAGCGAGAGCGGTATTGGGATCCGCGCTCATTTGAACCATGCTCATTAAATTTTTAATCTGTTGAATTTGTTGCGGGTTCATTTGCGGCTGCATTGGCATTTGTGTTGCGTTGCTTCTTGGATTGTTTAGTTGATCCTGTATTGAGAATGGCATACATATCCTCCAAATTCTTTACTCGTTGTTCTAAACTATTTATATCTATTGGTTGTTGTACTTGATGCGGAATAACATCCCATGGAGTAGCGGTTAAATATCCGGCACTATCTGTTTGAACGAGCCAAATAAGATTAGGCACAGTTAAGTCGAATAAAAGATTGGAACTATTTGGTGCCATTTGAAAACTCTTTGCGCCCGCTTCGCCATTAACTTGAGGAATCTCATAATGTGGCGCGGAAAAACTACGCATTCTATTCGCCCATCCGTTATTAAAGTTTCCAACCCCAATATTATTGCCGCCAAGCATTCCATTAATATTACCACTATTCATTCCTAAATCCATAAATCCTCCAAATAAAAAAGTGAGGCTTTATTAAGCCTCACTGGTATATGCACGCCCACAATTTGGACAGAATAAACAGATTCGTAAATTATTAGCTTTGTCTAAAAAGAATAATTCTTTACTACGCTTTTTCTTCCTGTCCCAACAAAAATCACAATATTCTTCTTCTAATTGTGTTATTGGCGTTTCCTTTTCGGCTTCGTAATACTTCATAATTACTTCCTTTATTGATAGTTATTAAATTGCGTTTTTGTCATCCAACGAGTAATAGGCGTTCGCGCTTTCTCTACTCTATCATCTATGCCAATGCGGTCATAGTGAAGAGTGCCAATTAATACATTAACTACTGTAATTGCGCGTTCATCCGCACTAAAATCATGAATGACGGTTTCATCTAAGATTACCCAATTTGGTATATCTCGATATATAGGATACATATTATACTCCCGCATAATCTATAATTACGATGCGATTGTGAAATTCGCCTACATTGCCGAGATGTATATCGTTAATATCCCAATCATAGAGAAAGTCAGTTAGACGATTATACTCTTCGGTTCCGTAGTCCGCGATGAACGCGGCCGCAATTGCCAAATTAAATTCTTTTAATGGACTTACCGACTCTTTCGCATAATCTTCATCTTCTTTGGTGTAGAATGAAAATAGTGTTTCACTAAAATCTACGCGCGGGTAAGCGAATAAATCAATTGAGACGAAGATTGGGCATTTTTCGCATTCTGCTTCTATTCGCGGCAACTTTTGATTGAAATCGTCTTCGTTATACCATGTATCAATTGTATCTAATACATCACATAACTTGTATGATTTAAATGATTTTTTATAAGTGCCGATGTAAATTGGTTCTGCGAAAAATTTATCCACATTGTAATGGATTGCATCTTCGTAAATTGAAATTTCTCGGTCACAGGCGCTGTATTGATCCAAATTAAATTTTACAACATAATCGTATCTTGAATCAACTAAGCATCCGCGCGAAACACCAGTACATAGCTTGAGATAATTTTTAAGTTCCATATCATCTTCAAGCGTGTAACAGGATTGAAAATAAATTTGAAAAAATTCGGAATTGTCAATTAAATCGTCCAGAATTTCAGAATAGTGTTGAAAAACTTCGTTTCTATCCATAATATTCCTTTCTTTCTCTTTGATAAGAATATTATAACAGAAATTGAGAGAAAAGTCAAATATTGAAGCTGCCTTGATTTTAGGATAATAATAGTAAAAATCCTTTTGATTATTTTACGCAGAGATACTTGACTCTCCTCTCGTTGATTAAGTAGAAATGCTAAAGTTGAAATATTATAAAATTTGCGCGATTACCTTCATATAATATGTAAGATTACTGGAGTAAGATAATTGGATTTTTCTCCGAGTTAGAAAAATTTTTAAAGAAAAAATATTAGAATTAAATATTTGGTTTTGAATAATTTGTGTGTTTTTAGTAATGTTCAAATGAACTGAATAACTTAAATTGTTTAGTTAAAATTAAGTGCTTGAAATTCTTTATATCATGTTATCGAATTTTTGCTTAGTATCTCCTTTCATATTCTGGGGCGGGTGGTTGGCCCGCCCCGTTGTCAGATCGGTTTTTTCACCATCTTAAAAAACAGTGCGTCCGTCAAATTGCACAACCATTGCGGCAATGACCGCCTCTAACATTGTGCAAATCGGTTAAGGTGGTGCAATAGATGGGAGGGAAGA
>JAGCBE010000409.1 GCA_017652345.1 Methanobrevibacter sp. | reverse complement strand
GACGTCTCATTCCACAAATCTTAAGCTTAAGCATTCTTCAACTCCAAAATCATGGCTTTTTTATCATCACTTTTCATTAAGGTCTCACCAATCAAGACAGCATCAACATTGTTTTCCTTTAATCTTCTTACATCTTCAGCTGTTTTGATGCCGCTTTCAGAAATAAATAATACATCATCACTGACTAGTCTACGTAAGTTTACGCTATTATTGATATCAACAGTAAAATCCGCTAAATTTCTATTGTTTACTCCAATTATCTCTGCACCAGCATCGATTGCTGTTTTGATTTCGTTTGCATCATGGGTTTCGACTATTGCAGAAAGGCCTAAATCATGAGCTAACTCCAAATATTCCTTCAATTGGGCATCATCAAGTATTGAAACAATCAAAAGAATAGCTGAAGCACCTAATGTTTTGGCTTCATATATCATATACTCATCAATGGTGAAATCCTTTCTTAAAATTGGAATATTGATATTTTCAGCAATTTCCTTAAGGTAATCGTTAGATCCCTTGAAAAAGTATGGCTCGGTCAAGACTGATATTGCAGAAGCTCCTGCTTGCTCATATTCCTTTGCGATTTTAATGTAATCAAAATCCTCAGCTATTAGCCCCTTAGAAGGAGAAGCTTTCTTGACTTCAGCAATGATTGCAATTTCAGGGCCTCTTAAAGCTTCCTTAAAGGGAAATTCATCACTGATATCAAGTTTTGATACTTCCTCTTTCAGTTGGTCTAAAGACTTATTGGTTTTTGCTTCAATTAACCGCTCTTCAGTCTTTGCAACAATCTTATCTAACATATCAATCATCTATTAGTAAACTAAGGCACTTATCTATTTGTAACTTCAATAAATCTTTCAAGCTGATTCAATGCCTTGCCTGAGTCAATGACCTCTTCCGCTAGCTTGATACCCTCTTCCAATGAATCCACTTTACCTGCAACATACAATCCTGCTGCTGAATTCAATAGAACTGCATTTCTTCTTGGGCCTTTTTCTCCATTTAAAACAGCTAAAGTGATTTCCGCATTTTCCTTTGCATCTCCTCCAACAAGATCTTCCTTAGAAGAAATATCCATTCCGAAATCTTCTGGAGAAAGTTCATATGTTCTTGTCTCGCCGTCTTTAAGTTCGCATACTGCAGTCTTGTCACTTGCTGAGATTTCATCCATCACATCCAAACCATAGACAACCATTGCAGACTTAACACCTAAATTCTTTAAAACATCTGTAAGAGGCTCCAAGAGTTCCCTTTCATACACTCCCAACACTTCCATTGAAGCACCTGCAGGACTTGTCAATGGTCCGAGAATATTGAATATTGTCCTAATTGAAAGTTCCTTACGAACTCCTGCAACATATTTCATTGAGAGATGGTAGTTTTGAGCAAAGAGGAAACATAAATTTATTTCCTTTAGGCAACTTAAGCTTTTTTCAGGGCTTATATGAATATTGACCCCCAATTCTTCCAGCACATCTGCTGCACCGCATTTGCTTGAAGCGGATCTGTTTCCATGCTTTGCCACTGGAACACCTGCAGCTGAAATTACAATGGAAGATGTAGTGGAAATGTTGAATGTGTTTGAACCGTCTCCTCCAGTTCCAACGATTTCCACAACTTCCTCATCATTCAATAATCTTACACAATGAGCCCTCATAGCTTCAGCAGAGGCAGTGATTTCCTCTATTGTTTCACCTTTCATTGACATTGCTGTTAAGTATGCGCTCATTTGAACTTCACTTGCCTTTCCGCTCATGATCTCATCCATTGTCTCATAAGCCTCTTCATAGGTCAAATCCTCATGTTTATATACTTTTAAGATTGCTTCCTTAATCATAAAATCCCTTTTTTTGTTTTTTTAAAAAATTAATAATTTTTGTTAACTAATCAATTTTACTATACTTTATTTAAAAAATTTTCCATAATCCTTAATCCATCTGGTGTCAATATTGATTCTGGGTGAAATTGAAGTCCGTAAACATCAAATTCATTATGCTTTACAGCCATGACTTCACCATCATCATTTGATTTTGATATGATTTTCAATTCTTCTGGAAGGGTATCCTCCAACAAGCTTAAGGAATGATATCTTCCAACAGTTATCTCATTTGGCAAACCTTCAAAAATGGAATCTTCATCTAAGGAAATTCTTGAAGACTTCCCATGCATCAGCCTTTTTGCATATGAAACCTTAGCCCCACATGCTGTGCAGATTGCCTGATGG
>JAGCBE010000408.1 GCA_017652345.1 Methanobrevibacter sp. | reverse complement strand
GATTTCCGCTTCACCGTCAATTATTTGAACCATAGCATCAAAAGGAGCACTATGTTCACTTAATCCTTGACCTTTGTCAAATGCAAATATGGTTACGGTGCCAAGTTCCTTCTTAATTACTTCCATGCTCACAACAGAGCCTTCCTGATATGCAATCAAACTTTCCATTTCAATTGGTTTTCCTTTCAAATCCATAGTAATTTCTCCTTTGATTTTTGTGAATTTTATTAAAACTATATTTAGATATTTGTTTTTCTAAAAATAAAAAATTATGGGAGAGTTATCCCATAATTTTCTTAATGTCTTCTTTTGGAGTTGAAACTGGAGTTAAGTTGTAGTTTCCAACCAATACATTCAAGATATCCTCATTAGCCCATGCGGGAAGAACAGGTCCTATGAACATATCGGTTTTTCCAAGGTAGAGCAATGTCCAGAGGATGGCTGCTGCTTTCTGTTCCATCCAGCTTAAGACAATTGTAAGAGGCAACTCATTTAATTCCATTTCAAACAAGTCACATAAAGCAATAGCAAGATCAATAGCTACAATTGCATCATTGCACTGGCCTAAGTCCAACAATCTTGGAATTCCTTCAATGTCCCCTAAGTCGAGGTCATTGAATCTGAACTTATTGCAAGCTAAAGTCAATACAATGGTATCTTCAGGCAATTCCTGTACAAACTCTCTGTAATAATTCATTCTTGGATTTGGAGTATCACATCCAGCTACTAAGAAGAATCTTTTTATTTTACCAGCAAGCACTAATTCCTTGATTTGAGGTGCTAAAGATAAAATAGTGCTTAAGCCGAAACCAGTGGTAACTGTAGAAAGTTCTTCTGCTTCAGGGCCACCTAATTCAATAGCTTTATCAATCAATGGCTTAAAGTCATAACCTTCAATTACAGTTGCTCCAGGGACCTTTACAATATCCATAGTAAATAACCTGTCAGCATATTCATCCTTAGGAATCAATACACAATTGGTAGTTCCTAAAATAGCTGCATTATACTCTGAAAAGATTTTCTTTTGATCAATCCATGCTCCGCCGATTTGGCCTGCCAATGATTCATATTTGGCAAGTTCAGGGTAACCATGAGCAGGGAGCATTTCACTATGAGTGTAAACCTTTACACCAGTGCCTTCGGTTTGCTTTAACAATTCTTCCAATGCCAATAGATCGTGACCGGTTACAATGATTGCAGGTCCTCCTTGAGCACCTACTTTAACTTCAGCAGGTACAGGTTCGCCGAACCTTTCAATGTGGGCTTCTTTAAGCATTTTCATTACTTTAAAGTTAGCTTCTCCAGCATCAAGACCTAATTGGATAAGGTCTCCTGCATCGAAGTTTACATTGGTTAAAGTTGAGTATAAACCTTTAGTCAAGAATTCATCCACTTCTTCATCTCTTGCACCTAATTCGTTTGCATGATAATTGTAAGCAGAAATTCCTTTCATTGCAAAAATCAAATTGTCTTGAAGTCTTGCAACAAGAGCATCCTTACCACATACGCCTTTTGCAGTACAAGCACTGCCTCTAGCAGTTTGGGAACATTGATAACAAAACATATTGAAATCGCTCATAATAAACACATCCTTTTTTTAATAAATTCAAATTTAATTTCATACATCGATTAAAGGAAAAATAGAAATTTTTTCTATCTTTTTTCCCTTGTGTAATTAAAGGTATTTCTCATAGTGCTTATAAAGATTTTGTAACTAGTACAGGGTAAAAAGTAACAAAATATTTATAAAACAATTTTAATAAGTAAAATATAAGAAAAGATTATTATCTAATTTAAAATTATTTAAAGAGGGAAAATATGGAATCCATTATAGAATCTTTGGAAAAATTCGGACTAACAAGATACGAAGCGAAAGCATACATAGGAATGACCAATATAATATCAGGAAAAGCTGAAGAAATAGCTAGGACATCAGAGATTCCAAGATCCAAAATCTACAATACCCTAAAGCAATTGGATAAGAAAGGATTCATTACAATAACCCATACAAGACCTCTTGAATACCATGTCGTGCCTCCAAATGAAATATTTAAAATGAAGAAGGAAGAACTTGTTAAAGAGCTTGAATCTTCCGAAGAGAAATTGGATGAAATATATAATGACAACATATCTGAAATTCAAGCTCCAGTTTGGCTAATCAAAACAAGTGAGAATATTATCAATAAAGAGATTGAGATTGTTAAGAGGGCTCGTAAATCAATCAATATGAGAATAGGATTCCTCCTTGAAGGTGAAGGGGAAGCACTTATCAAAGCATTCAAAGAGCTTCCAAGAGGGATTCCTATAAAGATTCTTGCAACACCTGAATGTTACATAAATGGTGAAAAATTGGAAATCATCAAGATGTTTGAAGAAGCCAAATTGGATAATATGGAAATTATCGAAACAGACATCAAATTTGTTAAGATAGTTATAAGAGATGGGAAAGAGCTCTTCCGTACAATCGTGAAATTTACTGGAGAAGAGAAATCTGTTCTGCCTGAAACATCAGTAGGGGTGCAAAACAGATATGAAGACATTTGCAAAAACTTTGATGAACGTTTCTTAAATCAGTTCAATAAAATTAAGAATAAAGAAAAAAAGGGAAATAATAAAAATAAAGTAAAATAGGATGAAAAAAAGTTAAAAAAATTAATTATCTGCTTCATAAAAAGGATTTCTTGAAGATAACCAAACGATTAAAGCCATTAATGAAATGAAAATGGTTCCCATCATGACATATGCCCATCCTCCTTGTGACCATAAAAATGAAGCCAATGCGCTTCCAACTGCTCCAAAGAGGAAATTGTTAACTACAAATACAGTATTCAATCGACTGCGCTCTTCATTGGACAAAGCAAATAATCTTGCTTGAGACAATACGGATATTCCTTGTACAGCTACTGAAAATACAGCTGCAATGATAACAATAGCTAAAATGGAATCAGGGAATAGATATCCTCCAATCATTGATATGAGGCTAATTATTATAAACACTCCTAAAGCAGGAACACTTAAACCCTTATCCTGCAATTTTCCAAGACCTATTCCAAACACTGCAGCAGTGAGCCCTGCCAAACTGACAAGCCCTATCTGGAAAGTACTGTAATTATAAGGTGCTGCTGACAATAGGAATGTCAAGGAAGTCCAGAATATATTGAATACTAGACCAAATATCAATCCGCTGTGCAACAATATTCTGAATAATGTCTTATGTCTTTTGAATGTTGTGAATACACTGAATATAAGCCCTTTATAGGACTCAAGCTTATTTTTCCTTGGGATTTCAGGCAAGACATATATTATGACCAAAGCCATTATCAAGTTTAAAACAGCTGCTATTATGTATACAGATCTCCATCCCCATAGCCCTGCAATGATACCGCTTGCAAATCTTGAAAACAATATTCCTGCAGTTATTCCTGAGGAAACGATTCCAACTATATGTCCACGTTCCTC
>JAGCBE010000407.1 GCA_017652345.1 Methanobrevibacter sp. | reverse complement strand
TATATGACATTGACGGTCAAGAGAGAGTCTATGATATTGAGGCAATGGAAGATGGTACTCAATTAAAGGCTTATATTGTAGATGGGGCATTCATTTGCAAGGAAGATGAAAATGGAAGTTATTCTATAAGTGATTTTCAAATACTGAATAACGACACAAGTAGCAATAACTTTACAAACTATTTCTTATTGGATGATATAAACTATGGAAAATTCTCTGTTTGGCCGATTTTTTTTAGTAAGGTTTATATAATAAAAGAAAAAAATTAAATATTAATCTAATTTGATGTTTTTGTTTTTAAAGCAAAATTGTTAAGTTAAGAAATGTTTAGGGTGGTCTTTATTGTTTGCTTGTAAAAGTTAAATGATAAACATTGAGTTTGGGAAAAATAAAAATTTTTCCATCATATTTGTAAAAAGAATTCAATGTGAAAATTATACTTGTAAGAATATGATTTTAGGATTGCTCTAAAGTGTGAGGTGAAATGATTTCAAGTAAGAATCTCACATTGCTTTTAGCAGTTTTGATTATGGGATTTTGTTTAATCTCATCAGTTTCTGCTATGGATATTGATGATTCTGCATCCATATCCGGTTCAGATGAATTATCCGACTCTAGCGTCTCACTTAGATCTGATGAAAATAGTGTCAGTGATTCCAATCTAAATAGTGTGGAATCAGATGCTGGTTCAAGCAATGTAAATTCAGAAAATGAAGTTTTAAGTACTGATAATACTGTAGAAGATTCTAATTTGGAATATGATTCAAGCATTAAGAGTAGCAACAATCTCTTAGGAGCCTCTTCCCAATCTGACAGTGATGTTTTGCAGGCTACTGCAAAAACAAAAACCACTCTCAAGGGAAGTTCAAGTTCCATATACAGAGGTAACTCTTATACACTTACCTTAACTGACAGCAAAGGCAAAGTCTTGTCTGGTCAAAAAGTCAGTTACAAGGTTAACGGAAAAACCTATACATTGACAACAGACTCAAAAGGTTCAACTTATCTTCAAATCAATTTAAAGGAAGGTAAATACACCATGGTCTGTTCCTATGGAGGATCAAGCGCTTATGCTGCCTCAAGTTTTTCTGTAACACTATCTGTATTGAAAAATCCTAACGCTTTCTCAATAAAGGAAATCGAGGATGCAGCTACAAATGTAAAGAATTATGTTGCAAAGAACAAGAAATTGCCAAGCACTGTGAAAGTAGGAAGCAAAACTCTTAAGATATCTGAGTTCAGCTATCTTGCTTCAAAAGCGATATCCAACCTAAATTCAAATAAAAAGGGAGATATCCTTCTTGTATCTGGCATTTCAAATAGAAATTCTTCTGCACATTCATTTAAATCTACTGTATACAAAGCCCAGTATTTAGATTTGGCTAAAAAGACAATTTCAAGAATTGAAACTAAAAAGGCACCTTCTACTTACTGGTCTGTTAAGGACAGTTCAGGTAAGGTTATCGGTAAGGCAAATTTCAATTTATACACTTTTTGCTTTGCTAAGATTTTAGATTTCCATAAGTCTAAGAACTACTTGCCGAATTACTGTACTTTTGACAGTGGAGATTTTGCCCCTGCTAAAAAGGCTACAACCCTCAAAGGAAGTTCAAGCACAATTACCAGAGGCAAATCATATAAGCTCACTTTAACTGATAGCAAAGGCAATGTCCTATCCGGTCAAAAGGTTAGCTTCAATATAAACAGCAAAACATATACTTTAACTACAGATAAGAAAGGTTCCGCTTATCTTCAAATTAATTTGAAAGAAGGAAAATACCCTATGGTTTGTTCCTATGCAGGATCCTCCAAATATAAGGCATCAAAATTATCTGTAAGCTTGACTGTATTGAAAAACCCTAACTTTTTCACACTTAAGGAAATTGAAGATGCATCTACAAATGTAAAGAATTATGTTGAAAAGAACAAGAAAATGCCTAACACTGTGAAGGTAGGAAGCAAAACTCTTAAGATATCTGAGTTCAGTTACCTTTCATCTAAGGCGATATCTAACCTTAATTCCAATAATAAGGGAGATATCCTTCTTGTGTCTGGCATCACAAACCGTAATTCCTCTGCACATTCATTTAAAGCTACAGTTTATAAAGCTCCATACGTAGATTTAGCTAAAAAAACAATTTCAAGAATAGAATCTAAAAAAGCACCTTCTACTTACTGGTCTGTTAAGGACACATCTGGTAAGGTTATCGGTAAGGCAAATTTCAATTTATACACTTATTCATTTGCTAAGATTTTAGATTTCCATAAGTCTAAAAACTACTTGCCGAATTACTGTACTTTTGACAGCAGTGCTTTTACCCCTGCTAAAAAGGCTACCAGCATTAAAGCCGGTTCAAGCAGCATTAAGAAGGGGGATACCTATTCAGTGACATTGGTTGATAATAATGGAAAAGGTTTAGCAAGTCAGAAAGTAACCTTTACCATATCTGGAAAATCCTATAATAAGACAACTGACTCAAAAGGAGTGGCTTCACTTAAGATTAATCTTAATGGAGGAACTTATTCAGTGGTCTCTTCATATGCAGGATCTTCTACATACAAGTCATCAAAATTATCTCAAAGCGTAACTGTGAAGGATTCAAATACATTCACTTTAGGTGAAATCGAAGCAGCCGCTACCAATGTAAAGAAATATGTTGATAATAATGATGTATTACCTAGTACTGTTACAGTCGCAAGCAAGAAATTAAGTATTTCACAATTCTCATATCTAATGTCCAAAGCTGTCTATAATATTAATGCTGGTAACAAAAATGCAATTGCTCTTCCAAGCAGCTTGTCCAGTTGTAAATCCGAAGGAGATACAATTGACGCTACAGTTTACAAGGCTCAATATGTTGACTTGTCAAAAAGAGTATTGTCTTTTGCGGAATCAAATAAGGTTCCCCCTGTTTACGCTAAGGTTTATAGTAGTTCAGGTAGTTCTTTAGGTAATGTGGAATTTGATTTATACACTTATTCATTTGCTAAGATTTTAGATTTCCATAAGTCTAAAAATGCTTTGCCTAATTACTGTACTTTCGAAAGTTCCGTATTCAAAGGAATTGTAGTTCCTCCTGTGAACGTCTCAAGTAAAATACCTTATAATTCCAGTCAATTCAAAGCAGGTTTAAATGAGAAAAACACAGAAACAAACCTTACCAAATATTTGGTTGGAACTGGCCAATCAGCTATTACAAGTTCCATCAAGAACTTGGCAGATCAATTAACCAAAGGTTTGAAGACTACTGATGAAAAGGCTCAAGCAATCTATAATTATGTCAGAGATGAAATCGATTATAGCTATTATGCAAACTCTAAGCATGGGGCTTCAGGAACCCTAAGCGCAGGTTCAGGAAACTGTGTGGATCAAGCAAGTTTAGTGGTTGCATTGTGCAGAGCTTCAGGAATTCCAGCAAGGTACTCTCATGCAAAAGGATGTACATTCTCAAGTGGTTTAGTAACCGGACACGTATGGGCTCAAATTCTCGTAAATGGTGTTTGGTATTCCGCTGATGCTACAAGTGTGAGAAATAAATTAGGTAACATTCAGAATTGGAACACTAATTCGTATAGCAATTTGAATCATTATGCTGCTGTACCATTCTAGTATTAAAGTATTTAAAATGGATATAAGAGGGTTTTCCTCTTATCCAAATTTTTTAATTTTTTTTTAATTAATTTTTATTAATACATTACAATACTATTTTACTATTTCATATTATAAAAAATTAATCTTAATTTAGAAAATATTA
>JAGCBE010000406.1 GCA_017652345.1 Methanobrevibacter sp. | reverse complement strand
ATAGAAAAGGAAGGTACTTAATACCTTCCTTTTTCTTTTCCTATATTAAATTGTGTGACTGTGGTTTGTTTCTCAGAAGGGCACATCCATTGTTTCATCTACATCCATGAAGTCATTATCCGGATCATATGAAAATGGAATCGGGGCTCTTCATTTACTCAAAAGCTCTGCAAGTTCTTCTGCAAGTTCATCCATATCTTTATTGAGCTTCTTATCAATATAGAGATAATCTTTGTAATCATCTCCAACTTTGTACTGAGGTCCGCCTATCCATGCGTTATCCTTAGTCTGATAAAAGCTGCAGCCCTTAATTGTGATAAGTCCGGAGATGCATAAGCTCATAGGTGTAATTGTAAGCTTGCCTGCTTCTCTTTGTCTCTCAGGGAATAATCTTCCGGAATAATCAAATTCCTTGCCTTCAACTTCAAATTCGATAAATTCAGCTTCTTTAGCTTTTCCTTTTTTCGCCATAATTTTAATCCTCCTTATTTAATCCTTCTAATATATTAAGCCTCATGGCATTGGCTTCCTCAATAAGAGCCTTACTCTCAGCAGGTGTAATGATTGCAAGTGCTAATAATATCTCAAGCTTAGCAAGTACACATCTGAAGTCGTTGTAAGTCTCATCTGATACTCTCTCATAAGTATCATATGAAGATACTGAAGATTCAAGATTTACTTTATATTCATGCTCAATATCTTCCATAAGGGCAATCATCTCAACTTTACCCGGTGTTCTGAAATTGTATTCAAGATTATTTCTCATTGTGCTCCTCCTCGTAAAATGCTATGTGCTTCCAGTCTCCTGTTAAGAGTTCCCATTGCTTAGGTCTGTCATCTACTCTCTCACGCATTCTGCAATATGAATTAAATTGTAATAGTGCATCATGTTGATCCATACATTCTATCCTGGAATACTCTTTTCTTCTGGCATTCTTCCTTTTTAATTTATAAGCTATGATATACTTCATCTATCATCCCTCTCTTTATTTACATATTCTTTTGCAAGATATTCTCTGACGGAGCGGTTAAGATCTGACTTGGTTTTATTCTTCCTTACATATTTAATATTCTTATGAATAAAATTCTCCATCAGTTCCTTCATATCATCTGAGCCCATAGGTATAAGCAGTGTGTTGTATGCTCCATCTATAAGCAATAGGCCTTTTGTCTCTTTCGCTTCTTCCTTATTCATGCTCTTCCTCCTTTTCATAATGCTCTTCATACCACTTATCATATTGCTCTCTGGTAATATAAGTACCATAGAAATAAACAAATTCTTCCATGTATGTTTCCTCGCTTTCTTTGTTTCTAAAAGTAAGTATACTCACTTTTGAGATTTTGTAAAGTAAGTATACTCACTTTTGTTAAATATTACTAAATATTAAATATTTTCTTGTAATTAATTATTAAATCATACATGGAATAAGATTCAAACTTCATTCTCTCTGATATGCAGGCCTCTTTTAACCTTCCTACATAATCAAAGAAGAATCTCTTTTGATCGTTTTCCCGGTTAAGGTTATAAAGCTGGCACTTGTTCTT
>JAGCBE010000051.1 GCA_017652345.1 Methanobrevibacter sp. | reverse complement strand
TAAAATTATCGCTGAAATAATTATGATCAAAATCCAATCAAACAAGCCAATTGCACAGGTTTTGAAGATTGTTTGAAGGAATGGAACATAAATAACAAGGACCTGCAATATGAATGATCCAACAAGAGAAAGCCAAAGGGTAATATTTCTATCTTTTGAGCTGGACCTGTAATTCAATGCATTGAACAGCTGATACAATACGAATACTGTGAATGCAACGGTAATTGCCTTGGTCTTTATATCTCCTACCCCATTGTTTAATTCATAAATGAATAGTCCTAATGTGCCTATTGCCATTACAATTCCTGAAATTGTTATCTTAATCATTGTTTTTCTGTTAATCAATTCCCCTTTCTCAGGAGGTCTCCTCATTATGTCCTTTTCAGGCCCTTCCAAACCTAATGATTGTGCTGGTGGCCCATCCATTATTATATTGATCCATAGTAATTGAATAGGAGTGAATGGAGTTGGAATTGGCAATAATGACCCTATGGTAATGGTCAGTATTGCTCCGATGTTTGTAGACAATTGGAATTTTAAAAATCTTTTAATGTTATCAAAAATTGTTCTTCCTTCCCTTATTGAAGAGACTATTGTAGCAAAGTTATCATCTTGTATGATCATATCTGCAGATTCTTTTGTAACATCTGTTCCACTACCCATAGCTACTCCAATGGAAGCTTTTTTAAGTGCTGGTGCATCGTTTACACCATCACCAGTCATTGATACGATTTCTCCATGGTTTTGGAGAACTTCTATGATTCTTCTTTTCTGCTCAGGATATACTCTTGCATAAACCTTGATGTCCTTTGCAATTTCATTGTACTCTTCATCAGTTAAATCTTCCAGTTCCTGACCAGTTAGAATTGATTTATGATAATTCTTTTCATTGATATAATAATCTCTTGGGAGAATGCCTAATTCCATAGCTATTGCAGTTGCAGTGTCCTTATGGTCTCCGGTAATCATCACTACATTGATTCCTGCCTTCTGACAATCAGCTATTGCATCAATTGCTTCTGCCCTTGGTGGGTCCATGATTCCAAGAAGGCCTGCAAATATCAAATCTTTTTTAAAGGATTCTCCATGATGCTTATTCATGGAATAGGTTCTATGTATTTCAGAATCTCCTTTTTCAATTTCCTTATTGTCTAAATCTGAAACCTTTTCATATTCTTTAGTATCAATTTTGTTGTAAGCGAGAGCTATGACCCTTAATGACATTCTTGTCATTCTGTCAATTTCACGCATTATTTCTTTTTTGGTGTCATCATCAAAATTGTTTATATGTCCATTGAAATCGATTTTATCAGATAAGTCTACAATAATTTCTGGCGCTCCTTTTGTTAGAACATAATAGTTTTTATCATTATTTTCTTCATCCATTTCACTGTAAATGAAGGTCATTCTTTTTCTATTGCTGTCAAATGGGATTTCATATTCCTTTTCAAAATTCCTATCTGCTTTAAGCTTTTCAAAATCATTATCAAGTGCAAAGTAGTATGATGCCAAATCAGTAGGGTTTCCTATCAATTCATCATCTTCGTATCTCACACCATTACATAAACCAGCAATTAATACCCCATTCTCTTGACTGGTTAAGAATGGTTGTCTAACGGTCATCTTATTTTCTGTTAAAGTTCCAGTCTTATCTGTACAGATGTAAGTACAGGATCCCAATGTTTCTACAGATGACAATTTCTTTACAATTGCATTGGATTTTGCCATTTTTTGCATTCCTAATGCTAAAGTCAATGTCAATACAGCTGGAAGCCCTTCTGGAATGGCTGCAACAGCTAAGGAAACTGCAGTCATGAAGCTTTCAAGAATATCCATAGCTTGGTAAAAGTCTATAAGGAATACAAAAATACAAACGATAATGGATAATATTCCAATTCTTTTACCTAATTTGCCCACTTTAACAGTTAAAGGAGTTTCCTCTTCATCTTCTTGAATCATGGTAGCGATTCTACCTATGTTTGTTTCCATTCCAGTAGCTATGACAACTCCTGTTCCTTTTCCAAAGATAACATTGGAATTCATGGATACGAGTTTAGATTGTATATCCTCATCTTTTGAATATTTTTGAATATCCTTAATCTTATTTGAGAAATCTTCAATGTTCTCATATTTTGTATCTTTTTTAACTAAGGTGGATTCTCCAGTTAGGGAGGATTCATCAACTCCTAAATCATATGTTTCAATTAAAATCAAATCTGCAGGAACTTTGTCTCCCTCTTCAAGGATTACAATGTCTCCAGGTACAAGCTTTTCGCTTGGAATCCTTTTAAGGTTATTGTCTCTTTTAACATGTGCATCTGTATGGACTAAACTTTTCAGCTTTTCCATAGCATTTTCCGCACGGTATTCCTGAATGAAACCGATTATTGAGTTAATTATTACAACTACAAGTATGACGATTGCATCCAAATGATTTCCAATCATATAACTTGCTATAGCTGCAATGATAAGCATGAATATTAAAACATCCAAAAATTGGGATAAAAATAGTTTTAAAGGGCTGTTCTTCTTCTGCTCTTTTAGTTTATTTGGACCATACTTTTCTAAACGAGCATTGGCCTCAGCACTGCTTAGCCCTTCTTTTTGAGTGGAGTACTGTTTTAATATTTCTTCTATCAATATAATCCCCAAGTTCCTAATTAGCTAAAAATAGTTTTTTTGATGAAATTCCATCATTTTGATATTCATTTACATCTACATTTATATTTACATTTATATCTATATTTATATATAAAGTAATAAGTTTGTAAATTAATATCTTTAATTTATTTTATTTAAATATTTAAGATTTTAATTTGTGTAACACTTTTTATCTTTCATATATGTAAAATGAGGCACGATTATAATTTTTTAGTTTCATTTTTTTGGTTTTCATGTTCAAATCTTCATTGAACAATGGCTTTATGATTAATGTAGCATCAACCTCATCCCTTATTTTCATAATTGCTTCCTGCAATTCTGCTGGAGGCCTGATTGAAAACAATATGTCTGCATCTTTATAGATATTCATATTTGGATTGAAAACATCATCTTTAATAATGTTTTCATTTGCAGGATCAATATCTGTCATTATAATGTCAATGTTTTCATTTTCACTTAAGTTTTTAGATATTGTTTGGAATTTTCCTGCTCCAATTTCAACTATCTTTGTTTTTTTGCCTGTTTTTTCGCTATTTTCAATTGCTAATTTAAGAATGAATTCCTCTAAATCGTTCCACATTTTTATTCCTTTTTTAAGTTTTTTATTTCTTAATAATGTATTTATCTTTTAATAATTTAATATGTTCTATTTTTTGATTCATTATAGTTTTAATTTAGTTTAATTTTTAGAAATCTTTTAAATAGAGTAAATTATATAATATTAATAGTAAATTTGCTATTAGAAATATTGTTTAAAAATAATGTTTAGTAAAAATTTAGTTTATTTAATTTTTTTCAAGTGTTTATATGTTTATTCGTGAATTTGTCCCTTCTGATTTGGCTAGGGTATATCAAATTGAAGTTGAGTCCTTTTCCACACCTTATGAATTGGCTATTCTTCAGCAATTGTATGAAATAGGTGCAGGATTTCTTGTAGCTGTTGAAGATGGCGAAATCGTGGGATATATTATTTTTTGGGTAAAAGAAGAGGGTTTAGGCCATATAATTGCTCTTGCAGTTGATAGAAAATTCCGCAGACAGCATATAGCAACTCGCTTGCTTATGATGGCAATAACCATATTCAAGAATATTGATATTCACAGGATAAGTTTGGAAGTGAAATCCCATAATGAAGCTGCAGTCAGTTTCTATCAAAAATTCGGTTTTGAAATTGATAGGAAAGTGCCTAATTACTATGAGGATGGATCTGATGCGTATGTAATGTTATTCAGCACTAATAAAATCAGTAATTAATAAAATTAATAAAATAAAAAACTAATTATTTTAATTATTTTTAGTCAAATCCAATTTATAGCTAAGGTTGTTCTCTTTTTTCAATTCGCTTAATTCCTTATTTATTCTTATATACTCTTTTTCAACTTCCAATAAGGATGTTACTAACCCTTCCCTATAGTTATTCACTTTCTTGGTATCCAATAGGAACTTCTGTTGAGTATATGGCTTAGAGTTGACTATATTTGAAATTTCCTTATCTTCCAGTTCAATATTGATTTCAAGCTTGTTTCTTAGCTTTTCAAAGTCTTCAACGGTTTTTGGTTCATTTTCAATTTTATGTCTGCTTATCAGATTCTGGGTGGATTTCAATTCTTCCAAATCCCTATCTTCATAAGCCTCTTTAGAACTGTAAAATAAGTTTTCTTCATAATCTGTTGGCTCAAGCAATAAATCCGGATGGATTTTTCTTATGCAATCCTTGTAAATTGAGTGCAATTCCTTGAAGTCCTGTTTTTTACTTAAATTGTTTTTATGCTCTTCAATAAGAATATTCACTTTTGCAGTTTCTGTTTCCAATTCAAGGACTTCCTCTTTAAACTCATTTTCAATATGGCTTTCAATTTCACTCATATTGATTTTTGGCTTATTGATTTTGGTTTGATTGATCTTGATTTGATTTTCCTCCAAATCACTTATTTCCTTATTGAATTGATTGGAGGATTGTTGATTGACCATTTTTTTAATGAGTTCAATTGTTCTTTTTGTTTTCTTGATTTTAATCTTATATTCTTTAATCTTGTATTTGTAAACTCCAAATTTCAAGGAATAGTCTGTTTCAATTTCCCTGCAAGTGAAATTTATCAAATTATCTTCTTCAAAGAGTTTGCTGGCTAGAATCTCTTTCAAATAGCTTATTTCATCTTTTAAACTATCAATATATTCATCATTTTTTGCATTGTTTTGAGCTTCTGTCATTTTCAAACTCCTTGTATTTATCTTCGTCTTCTTTCTTGTCTATTCAATCTTTTTGGCTTATTGGAAGGATAATCATAATCAGAATAATATCTTGAATCTATATTCCTATGGAATTGTCTAGGATTTCTGCCATACCTTTCTCTTTGCATCCTCTTCCTATATTTCCTTTCTTTTCTTCTTCTTATCCTTCTTTTAATTCTTTTTATTATGCTTCGAACTATCAATAGGATTACAATTATTGCAACGATTATCAGTCCTATTGGCAAGATTTCAAATAGGAAATCACTGTAGTATTTGTGGAATCCCATTTCTGATGGGAAATTCATAGTGCTTGCACTTGTGTCATCTTCGGTAAGAAGTGCAAAATTGTAGACCAAGTCATAATAGCCAATAGTTGCACCTTCATAATTAATGGAATCTGGTGCTTTTCCATGTTCATCCATATAGTCTACAACTATATCTGCCATATTGTAATAATCGTTAAAGGAATATTCCCCTTTTGTAAAGCTTGAATATTTTTGAGGATTATCTGGTGCTCCAAATTCTCCAGGAACTTCCAAAGCATATCCCCCTATGTATGAAGCGCTCATATACAATAACTGTTGTGTGGTGTAGGAACCATATGATTCCTGCATATCACTTCCATGTCCATCAACGATTTTTTTAGAATCTTCCGCCAAATATTTAGGGTCTAACTTGTGATAAACTATTAAATCTGTATCCAATTGCTTGTTTTCACTTGTCCCAGCATAAACTGAATTAATGATTTCATTTGCGATATATTCGTTCACATTATCGCTGTCATATGCGATTATTCCTTTATAGCAATCATCAGGATATTCCTGTGCTGGTTGAATCAAGGTAATTCCGGCATCATTCAAGAACTATCCTGGGTTTTGGAG
>JAGCBE010000405.1 GCA_017652345.1 Methanobrevibacter sp. | reverse complement strand
AAAGCCCCATTAGGGACTTTTAGGGTACACACTTTCCCACATTAAAGCGCTAAAGCAAGCACCGTACTTGGTACATCCTTGGTTCGAACACTTGTTCTCGAACACATGATTGGTGCTAGGTGGTACCTTGGTGGGGTACACCTTTGTACATATTGCACAAGAAATTTGGTACATCTTTGTACACATTGACTATTGTGTTGTGGGCTATTCGGTGTTATAATAAGTACATAAGATAAAGGAACTGAGAACGACGTAATACAAGTTCCGTTAATCTTGAAAAAAGTACTTGACAATATCACATAGTTATGATATAATAAGTACATAAGATAAAGGAACTGATAGCGATAGATAGATAGAAAACTAGTTCCGAAAAATCTTGAAAAAAGTACTTGACAATATCAAAACAATATGATATAATAAGTACATAAGATAGAGATAGATGAAAGAACGACTCTATAACACGTTTAAGACACCAAAGCTACAAAGTGGGTGTATAAATATAGAGTAGCACCAAATCGTACAATTGGATAATATAGGTACGTCAAGCGTTTTGCGGTATCGTACAAACAACCGCACTCGTTCCTTGATAATTGAATATAGGCATAGTTCTCCTATATTTGGTGTGGTCTGTCGGTTTAGTATTCACATACTTATAATAGCCGTAGACTCAACTCAAACAGACCATTTGGTCAAATTGTGACCGCACTATAATATAATGAGGTGTAAAACTATGAGAAAAATTGAGATTAACGGTGTTACTTTTGAATTAACAATTCCTAGACGTACAGTACATCCTACACATGGATACATTTGTGTCGAAAGTTGTATCTTTAATTGGTACGATAGACCCTCACAATATAAAGTTGAAATTTGGAAAGATTGGGTGCGTTGGGCTAGAGAAACAAAGGGTATCGAGGTGTTTGAAATAGGTGGTGCAAACTGTTTTCAGTTTTCGATTATAGGTTTATATGTAGCCGAAGACGGAAAGGTTTACAATCTATATATCACTCGTGACCATAATAGAGCGATTTTAGTTAATTCTTAAAAAGTACTTGACAAACAGCACACGGTATGCTATCATATAACTATGATAGGTCAAGGGTTCGACTCCCTTGAGTGCTACTGCTCAAATTGTGAGCGCAACAAAAAGAATGGGAGAACAAAACTATGGCAAGAGTAAGAATGGTAACAAGAACAATCAACGTAATTGAGGTGGAAGCACTTTGCATGGACGTAACCACTGCACAGCCCCAGTACAAATCTTTGGAGCTTACTGGACTCACCGATACGACACCTAACTATATCCTTAAATTACTTCAGAAGCAGTATAATACTGACGAATTTAAGGTAGTAGCAACCACAAATATTACGACTCGTGAGGAGCTTTACGGACTCACAGAGCTTGACTTCCTCAAGTACGCAACACGTCTTGACCCTGAAACAAGAAAAGCACTTGAAACCGAATAACCACAGCGGTATAAAGCCGATTCCTAGGGTGCAACTCCCTAGGGTGGCTATTGCACCAAAAGGTGCAAAAGTAACCAAATAATAGGAATAAGAAAAGGAGCAAACTATGAAAAAACAAATGGTGTATTATGTAAGAGTGTCATACGTTGACTTTAAATTCTATGTCGCAGATGAAGCTATAACATTTGCTGAGTCAGCTATACTTCATTGTACTGATTTTAAGGATGACGATTATGTGCGTATCGAAGTACATTATGAGTCAATTCCGTCCGAGGATGAAGTGGAAGACATAATAACCGAGATTACTGACATTGACGACTAACAAATTATAGCTTGGTGACGGAATGGTTACTGTACATCGTCGTAAGGCGGTGGTTGCGTATAATCGCTTGTAAGGTTCGAACCCTTACCCAAGCTATCGCACCAAAGGTGCAAAAGTAACCAAATAATAGGTACAAGTAAAAGGAGTAAAACTATGAAAAACGAAAGCAAAACATTAAGGGAAATTTACAACGATAAGTATGACCCTCGTGCAATGGAAGACAATCCTTTACTAGCTGTTGAGGCTATAGGTTATCTTAAGTGTTTACGTCAGTTTACGCCTAATGAACCGTGGATTGAATTTGAAGATTTTATGCTTACATCACTATTAATGACACAATTCGATAAGAAAAGGTAGGAATAAAATATGAATAACTCTTGGAAAGAAGCAACAATTCTTAATGACGTTAGTTTACAAACTGCTCTGTTAATCATTGACGATGCAACTGCACACGGTTTCACATTCCTAGTACAAGACCATAAGATATATTATACAGAGGATGACACGAACACAGTTTCGTTCACAAATTGTTAACAAATAATTCGACCGAAACCCCTTGACATTTAACCCCTTAAGGTGTACAATCAAGGAGTAATGAACGAACACACATTACAACCCATACCCCCTAAATGTACTTTTCCAAAGACGGTGTAGTCAAGAGATTGTCGCCCACACCTCACGACAAGTGGTTGCAACACCACCTACACCAATCGTGTACCACACAGCCATGACATAAAGCCACAATCAAATAAACTTATACTTTATAGTTCGGTACAATGGTACACAAGAAACCAAATTAATCTTAGCCACGAAAGGAGAAAAAACTATGGCAAGAAAACCAATGGTAACAAGAACAATCATCACAACAAAGGTCAATGTACTTTGCCTTGACATAACAAGCGCAGAGTCATTCAACAAGGTGCTCACTCTTCCGCGTACCTACAAGGACGACAAGAAGCTTCTCAAAGCTGTCGAGTCAGTAGTGAACAGTGATACGGAGAAAGCAGTACACATTGTTGACAAGAAAGAGGTTCAAACCCTTTACGGCATGAATGAACAGACGTTTATCGACAATGCTTTAATCCTTGACCCCGAAACAAGAAAAGCATTTGGAGTAACAGAAGACGAAGACTAAAACAGAAAAGGAGAACAAACTATGAACGGATATTCAGTAGAGATTGCAGAATCAAGCAAGGAACTGTCAGCAAAAGAACGTATCAAGCTTAAAGACACATCGGACGCTATCAAACTTGACGAGATTACAGCAACAGAGAAAGAAGTTCTCATTACACCAGTTGCTTATGCGATTCTTAACATTCACAATGAAAAGTCTGATAACAAAGACTATAAGAACTACATTATTGAAGACGAAGACGGTACAAAGTATGTCACTGGTTCGGAATCATTTTGGTCAACATTTGAGAACATTTATACCGAGATGAAAGACGAAACAGAAGCTTGGCAGATTAAAGCATATAGACTGCCTAGTAAGAACTACAACGGCAAAGAGTTCCTTACTTGCTCTATCGTATAAGTAGTACAAGCTCAAACTACTAACCCACCTAGGCATAACAACTTAGGTGGGTTATATTTTTATTAAAGGGGTAAAATATTATGGCTAAACGTGTTCAATCTGAAACAGAAAAAGAGTACCAAAAAGAACGACAAAGAATAATAAAATTAATAGAACAAGGAAGTAAAAGAGGTTTTATCTTTCCTGAAGATGTTGTACCAGAAATTCCTAAAACTATTACGCATAAAGAAGTAGAACAATTAAAACGTGTTACTAAACAATCGCTGTACCAAACTGCAAAGTTTATTGACACATCGACAGGAGAAATAATAGAACCATTAAGAAGAACATCTATACCAAAACAAGAATCAGAATCACGAACAAAAAAGCCACAAGTACCACAAACAAACATACAAATTACTACCCCTCATATACCAAAAACACCTAAACCGAAAGCTAACAAACCTAAACAAAAACAAGAACAATCTATTGATGATAGTGGTTTAACAAGAGGTCAAAAAGCTTGGCAAACACGTCGTGCAAATATGACGGATGAAGAATATGAAGCTTACCGTAAAGAGTTTGCCGACAGAATGAAACAAGCTAGAGAAGCAAAGGGTATAACAGTTACACCAACAGAAAACTATCCTACAATAAGTGCTATTGATAAGGTTAGTGAAAAACTAGACGAACTAGAAAAATTTATTACACCAAACATTGACTACGTTGATTTTTCAGTTCGTACCCTTGAGCGTGACTCAGAAACAGATATGAAAGTTCCCATTCCTATTGAAGCTAGAAAGTCAGCGTTAATAAATGTGTGGGAAGACACTGTAGTAAACAATGAGGACAACCCACAACCTTTAGAAGATTATTTGATAGCTAATATGGATGATATTGATACACAGTTTGATGTAATACGTTATAGTTGGTATCCCGAAGCTGTTGAAACATCTTTTGTTACATTAGGTAGAATCTTAAATCAAGGACCATTATCACCAATGCAAGCCGAAGGTTTATCATATATGTCAGAATTTAATATGGCAACGGAGTGGTAAAATGAAAATAAAAAAGTTCAATTACTATATGTGTGACTTTGAGACAACCGTATACAAGGGACAGGTAAACACAGAGGTTTGGGCTAGTGCAAGTGTCGAGCTGTTCACAGAAGATGTTATGATATTTCATAGCATTGAAGAACAGTTCGATTACTTTGCACAACAAAAAGAAAACATCTGTGCGTACTATCACAACTTAAAATTTGACGGAGCTTTTTGGTTATCTTTCTTATTAGTTGACAAGGGTTTTAGTCAAGCTTATGTTAAATTAAATGAACAAGGCACAGAAGTAGAATGGTTAGAAGAAAAAGATATGAAGAATAATACCTTTAAATATTCTATTGCTGATAAGGGTCAATGGTATTCTATAATCATTCGAACTAATAATAAGTTTATAGAAATTAGAGATAGCTTAAAACTATTACCATTTTCAGTTAAACGTATTGGACAATCATTTAAGACAAAACATCAAAAGCTTGAAATGGAATATACTGGCTTTAGATATGCAGGCTGTGAGATAACCGATAAAGAAAAAGAATACATAGCTAATGATGTATTAGTTGTAAAAGAAGCCCTTGAAATAATGTTCACAGAAGGTCACAACAAATTAACTATAGGTTCATGTTGTTTAGCAGAATATAAATCTATTGTTGGTAAAGAAGATTACGCTCAAATGTTTCCCTCTTTAACAGATATTGAACTAGATATAAGCGAACACAAATACCCTAATGTTGATGCTTGGATTCGTAAATCTTATAAGGGTGGTTGGTGCTATCTTGTTCGTGGTAAAGAGAATCAAATTAAAACAAATGGTACAACAGCAGATGTAAATTCATTGTACCCTAGTATGATGAGTAGTGAGTCAGGCAATAGGTATCCTGTTGGTAAGCCTATGTTTTGGAAAGGTAATTATATACCCGAAGAAGCTTTAGCACCAAATAAGTATTACTTTGTACGTATTAAAACACGCTTTTATTTAAAACCAAATTACTTACCATTTGTACAAATAAAGGGTAACTATTTATACCTAGGAACTGAAGCATTAGAATCATCAGATGTATATGATAAAAAGACTAATAAATATTACGACCATTATTACAATGCAAGTGGAGTTCTTTGTGACACAAGAGTTGAACTAACTTTAACAATGACTGATTATATATTATTAAAAGAACATTATGAACTAGTGGACTTTGAAATAATTGATGGTTGTTATTTTTATTCAATGACTGGAATCTTTGACGAGTACATAGAAAAATATAAAAAGATTAAACTAGAAAGTAAAGGAGCATTACGAGAGTTAGCAAAACTTTTCTTAAATAATTTATATGGTAAAATGGCTAGTAATCAAGACAGTTCATTTAAGATAGCTTTCATTAAAGACGATAAATCTGTTGGATTTATGAGTTGTCCAGCAAATGACAAAGAAGCGGGTTATATAGCAGTAGGCTCAGCCATTACATCTTATGCGCGGAACTTTACTATAAGAGCTGCTCAGAAAAATTATCATGGTGTAAACCAAAGGGGTTTTATATATGCCGACACTGATAGTATTCATTGTGACCTAGCACCAAATGAGATTGTTGGAATAACAGTACATGATAAGAACTTTTGTTGTTGGAAGCTTGAGTCTTGTTGGGATACAGCTATCTTTACTAGACAAAAGACATACATTGAGCACGTTACACACGAAGATTTACAACCTATTGAGAAACCTTATTACAACGTAAAGTGTGCGGGTATGCCACAAAAGTGTAAGAATCTATTTGTTCAAAGTATGTTAGGAGAACCATTAACAGAGGATGAAAAGGTTAAACTATCTGAAGAAGAATTACAATTCTTATATGATTCTAATGATGAACTAATTAAACGTACACTAGAAGATTTTAAAATTGGTTTAAAAATTCCTGGGAAGTTAATGCCAAAGAGAATACGTGGTGGTGTACTATTAGTTGAAACAACTTATGAAATGAGATAACTATGGTTGATATATGTAATGTACTAACATTAGAAGATGTAGTAAATAATAACTTAACAAAGAAAATCTTAATAGTTAGACCTTCTTGTGCTCAAGATTATATTAAAGTGTTAACACATTATAAAGAACAATTTGATGCTAACCCACCTATGTTAACAATGAACCAAATTGAATTAATTATGGGACTAATGGGCTATGAAAGGAGAACAAAATAATGGGTAACTTAATTAAATTCTTATATGTAAAATGGATATTACATTATTGTCCACATTGTTGTGCTTGTTGCAGATATAGAAAAGAAATGTTTTCTTATTGTATGGATGAATTTTTAGAAGAAGCAAGGAAAGATAAACTTAAGAGGTTATAAAATGATAGAAATAGTTTGTAATATAATACTAATTACTTTTATTATAATGGCACTATTACTATTAATAGTTTTACCTATAATTATTATAATAAATATTAATGAAGAATAAGCAAATAAAAAAGAGTGGACTAGCATAACGTTAGTTCACTCTCTTTGTTTATATCTATAACATTTGCTAAACATAAGACCGCAAGCAATACGTACAAACAATAGTGGCACTATCTTCCAAGTGTGCTACCCACTTTGTTCAGATGTTTAGACAAATGCAGATACCTAATATGATACGCATTTCATCAAAGCTTCTTTGCACCCAAGGTCTTTAAATCTAAAGCAACCTTTTTCAAAATAAAATCTCAATTGTGAAATAAATATATCATTAGTTTTAAGCATTACATAATTTATATTATGGTCTTCTGTTGTAACACTTATTTTCATAGGAAATGTACTATCAGCTTTATTATCACAATACAAAATACCTAATTCTCTATATTCTTTTATAGCATAATTCTTACCATTATATCTGATAGTAGCAAGATACCTAGATTTGCAACCCTCTGGCTGTTCTATAAACGCTGTGTTATCATTAAGATACACATTCTCTGACGCATATCCTATATAAGAGTTTCGGCTAAATGCTCTATTAAATGCACTTTCTTTTTGTGCTCTACTTGCAGTTTCAATAAACCCATTCTCAAGCACAAAACCGTCACCTCTTAAGAAGTTTGTTTGTTCATTTAATCTTGAGCTTATACCTAACTCTACATAATATGGATTGATAATACTTACTTGGTTTCCAAGCATATAAAGCGGTACATATCTTACTTGCTCACCTTGTCCTCTAGCTACGGATGTGTGTATACTTATAAGTTTCTTAACTTCATCCGCACAATAATGATTAGTTTCACTTTGAAATTCATCAAAAAGCATACAAGTTGTATCACTAAATAAGTGACTATACTTTTTGATTTGGTCTGCGCTGTTAAGTGAAACAGCATACCCACAACATTCTGCTTCTTCCTCTTTGTGATTTTTCAATAAGAATAATTCGTGATAGATACCCTTTGCTTTTCTTTTAGATATCATATCATAATCATTAAAGAACAACCCTTTCAAATCTTTAAAGAACTTATCAGCTATATCATCAAGTTCGTAATTATAACGATAAACAAGCATAAACTTTTTACTTTGTTTTATGAACCTATTAACCATAAGCCTTCCAAAATAGGTTGTCTTTCCACCAGTTCTATTTGTTGTACATAAAAATATTTCTGGTGTGTTTCCATTTAAGTCTTTCATTGACAGTAATTTAGTGCCGTCATAGTAAATATTATCTATCATTCATGTACCTCTTCTTTCTATGGTTGCTATTATTTCTTATTATATTATAACATTTTTCTTGACAAATGTCAACCTTTAGTGTATAATATTTATTAGAAAGGAGAGGAAACTATGGACGCTACAACAATCACCACTTTAATTAGTTCCTTTGGTTTTCCAATATTAGCTTGTATCGGAATTGCTTGGTACGTTAAGTACCAAATGGACGAGTACAACAAACAGATATTGAGAATCACAGAGGAGCACAAACTAGAGATAGCTAATATCACCACAGCTTTAAACAATAATACATTAGCTATCGAGAAATTATGCGAGAAATTTAACTAAAATTGTACAACAAATTAGTCTTTATTGGTTATAAAGGAGTGTAAATACAATGGGTATCGAACTTACTAAAGGTGTAATTGAATATTCAAATGCTAAACAAGGTAATGAGTATTTCTATACAAATGGTAGAAAGTCAAACTTTAAGGTTAAGGAGTTCGCGTGTAAGGACGGAACAGATAAGATACTTATTGATAGTGAACTTGTTGAAAAATTGCAGATTATCCGTGACTACTTTGGTGTACCAGTAAATGTTAACTCTGCTTACCGAACAGAAGAATATAATAAAGCTGTTGGTGGTGTTACTGATTCACAACATTTATTAGGCAAGGCTGCGGATATATCATTACCAAGGGTAGCACCTAGTACGATAGCTAATTTTGCCAAATCAATTGGTTTTGGTGGTATCGGAATATATAGCTGGGGTTGTCACTTGGATACAAGAAAAGATAAAGCAATTTGGAGAGGTTAATTGTACACTATTTAGTATTAACATCGTATGATTAAGTTCATAGGGATGTACAAATACAATCAAAAATAAGACTAAAATACATAAGAAAGGAGAACAGTATGGCAGTATTATCAAGAGAAGATTTTTTATCCAGTATTAAAGGAAGAGTTGGCGAAGATACTTCCGATGAAGCTATGAAATTCATAGAAGATATGACCGACACCTTTGATGATTATGCAAACCGCATTGGTGACAAAGAAGACTGGAAAACCAAGTACGAGGAAAATGACAAAGCTTGGAGAGAGAAATATAAGTCAAGATTCTTCAGTTCTGACGTTACTACACCAGATGATGTAAAGGACGAACAGAAGGATGATGTCATTGATGACGGAGAACAGACAACTTTTGAAGATTTATTTGAAGAAAGAGAGGGCTAATAAATGGCTACAAAACCTAAAATCGTAACACTTACTAATTCATCTGTTGATGTACTTAACGCTATCAGAAATAGCGCAACTATCAATTACAAGAACTACGTTCCAGTTGCTACACCTGACGCGGATTCAGTTCGTGAAATCGGTGCAATCATTATGGACAATCCTCAGCTTCAGAACGAGTTTCTTAACGCACTTGTGAATCGTATTGGTCGTGTACTTATCACTTCCAAAATGTATGATAACCCTTGGGCTATGTTTAAGAAAGGTCTTCTTGAATTTGGTGAAACCATTGAAGAGATTTTTGTTAACATCGCAAAGCCTTATCAGTTTGACCCTAGTGTTGCTGAAAATAATCTGTTCAGACGTGAGATTCCTGATGTACGTTCAGCTTTTCATATTATGAACTATCAGAAATATTACAAGTCAACCATTCAGAATGACCAGTTAAGGCAGGCTTTCTTGTCTTGGGAAGGTATCACTGACCTTATCAGCAAAATTGTTGATGCTATGTACACTGGTGCAAACTATGATGAGTTCCTTACTATGAAATATATGCTTGCAAAGCACATCCTTAATGGTAATATGTACCCCGTAACTGTTGCTTCTGTTACTACTGCAAATATGAAAAGTATAGTAGCAACCATTAAGGGTGTATCAAATGACATGGAGTTCCTTTCAAGCAAGTACAACATCAGCGGTGTAAAGACTCGCACTAAGAAGTCAGACCAGTATTTCCTTGTTAACTCACAGTTTGACGCTACTATGGATGTCGAGGTTCTCGCTTCTGCTTTCAATATGGATAAGGCAGAGTTCCTCGGAAGACGTGTACTCGTTGATAGCTTTGGTTCACTTGATAATGAAAGACTTGCTGAACTGTTTGCTGATGACGCTACTTATTCAGAAATTGATGCAACCTCTCTTGCGGCACTTGATGCAATTCCTTGCATTATTGTTGATAAAGATTGGTTTATGATTTTTGATAACTTCTATAACTTCACAGAACAGTACAATGGTGAAGGACTTTACTGGAACTATTGGTATCATGTGTGGAAGACATTTTCTATCTCTCCTTTCCATAACAATGCTCTTTTCATTCCTGGTACACCTGGTGTTGAATCAGTTACAGTTTCACCTTCATCCGCTAGCGCAACTGGTGGACAGAGCATCGCATTTACCGCTCAGGTTATTACTGATAATTTTGCACCCAAAGCGGTTAATTGGAGTGTCAATGATACTAAGGCAAAGATTGATAAGAATGGTGTTCTTACAATTCCTCTTGCCGTATCTGAACTGTCGTCCTCTAGTCTCACTGTAACTGCTACTTCTGTATATGCTTCTAGTGTTCAGGGTACTGCTACCGTAACTGTCGTATGATAATTACATAAGGGGGAGTAGAAATGCTCCCCCTTTCTTTTAAGGAGTAAGATATGTATATTGCACCTAATACAACAATAAAATTATATAGTGGTGTTCCATTAGATAATACATATACTCATACATTATGGTTTGATAATCTTACAGCGCAAAATACATACTTTCACGGTGGTACACCTAGCAGAGCAAAGTACACTCTCGCTAACAACTCCTATCAGCGTGTAGAGAAAGGCAAAATGCGTATAGCTAAACCCTCTGATAATGTATATGATTGTAATTATCTTGCTTTTCAAAATACCAATTATGGTAACAAATGGTTTTATGCTTTCATTACTGGTGTTGAATACGTTAATAATGAAACTACTGAAATAACATTTGAAATAGATTCTATGCAAACTTATCTATTTGATATGACTTTACAAGAGTGTTTTGTTGAACGTGAACATAGTCAAACTGATGAGGTGGGAGATAATCTACAGCCTGAACCAATCGACGGTGGTGATATGATTTGTGCTGATACCTTTAGGTTGGGTTGGTTTGACAAATATTGCGTTATTGTAAATACAAGTAGATATAAACCAATGGGTCAGCAATCCTATATTTATGGTGGCTTAATTGGTGGTTTAGTTCAAGGAATGTCACCAATATGCTTTAAAATTGATGGAGATTCATCTACAGAAACACAGCAAAATGTTGATAATTTTCTAGATTATTTGGATACTATATGTGATGCTAATGACCAAGATAATGTAATATCATTGTGTATGTTTCCTTGGAATTATGCTGTACTAGCTAGTGATAGCGCACCTAAACACAGTGCTGTAACAAGCTTTAGTATCAATACTGGCTTTGGTAGTTACACCCCCAAAAATAAAAAATTATTAACATATCCATATAATTATCTTGGCGTTGATTGTGGTAATAATGAAGCACTATATAGGTATGAATGGTTTGATGACCCTACTGATATTAATTTTGATACAGTTGGTGTGGTGTCTGCTAATCCACAAATTAGCTTAATTCCTAAAGATTATAATGGTAATACATTTGCTAAAGGTAATTATTCAGAGAAATTAGTGATGGACGGCTTTCCTCAAGTTGGTTTTGCTATAGATTCTTTTAAAGAATGGTTAGCAAACAACGGTGTTGCTTCTATTCTCAAAGGGGTAGGCGTTGTTGGCGGTATGGCTGGTGCGGCTGTTGTTGGAGCAAATGCACTTACAAGTGGTGCTATTACTGCTTCTGCTATGTCAACTGGTCTAATTATTAATGGTGCTTCTGGTGCATTGTCATTAGTAAGTATAGCTAATTCCGCTATGGTTGCAAGAAATGCCCCCTCACAGCAACATAATGTTAATAGTGGTGAGATTGATTGTGCTGACAGACAAAAGAATTTCTATTTCAAACGTATGCAAATAACAGAGGAACGTGCAAAAGTTATTGATGATTACTTTAGTATGTTTGGGTATGCTTGTAACAGAGTAAAAAAGCCTGACCGTTCTGTTAGACTCCATTGGAATTATGTTAAGACAAGGGGTTGTACTATTATAGGTAAAGCACCGTCAGATGAGATACGAAAAGTATGTAAGATTTATGATAACGGAATTACTTTTTGGAAAGATTATGTAAACGTTGGAATTTATCATAACCCTGACGGAACACTTATAGATAATCCTGCACCCGTTGGATAAGAAAGGAGATTAAATGAGAAGAAAACCAAAAGACAGTATGTTTTGTCAATCTCTTTTAATGAATAACAGAACATACATACAATATTACAATAGACTAACAGAACTTGCTTTGTCTATGTTTGAGTGGAAAAATCTCCCCCAATCTGTTGACCCTCGCTTCCTAGAAATGTGTTTATTTGGCGACGGAATGAGTGTGTTCTTTGAAGACGAAGTTCTTGGGTTCTTAGCTTTACAAGTAATGATAGGCGGAAAGCTTAACGTTTATCGAATACCAACTGATAGAAGAGCTTATG
This sequence comes from Methanobrevibacter sp., assembly GCA_017652345.1. Next base: position 3,407 of record JAGCBE010000405.1, on the reverse strand, counting down.
CTTCAAATGGCTATAACAAACAGCTTGATGAAACAAATAGTGTAATAATTTTTAATAACTATTTGCACACTAATTCACAGCTTGACGTAGAAATGTTTAGCCAAAGATTATACAACCTTGACAGAGCTATTGATGTAAATGCTAATGCACAGAAAACACCAGTTCTTATTCAGTGTGATGAAGCACAAAGGTTAACAATGGTTAATCTTTATAAACAATATGAAGGAAATGAGCCATTCATATTTGGTAACAAGTCACTTGATGTTAATGGTATAAAAGTTCTTCAAACTGGAGCACCTTTTGTGGCAGATAAATTATATCAGTTAAAGACTCAAATTTGGAATGAAGCTCTTACTTACCTTGGTATTAGCAATATTAATACACAGAAGAAAGAAAGACTTATAACAGATGAAGTTACAAGGAATCAAGGTGGTGTTGTTGCTAGTAGATATAGTAGGTTGGAAAGCCGTAGACAAGCTTGCATTCAAATTAATGAAATGTTTGGACTAGATTTATGGTGCGACTATCGAGAAGACTTCCAAATGATAGCTGAAGCTGTTGTTGATGAAACCCTTGAAGGTGATGAAGCAAAGGACGGTGAGGAAAATGAGTAAATACACAACAGAAATAAGGTTTATCTGTGAAAATGCTAATGACCTTGATGTTAGTAAAGGTTATAAGAGTATTAATGAGATAATCACTGGTGCAATTCCTAAAGTATTTGATTTTGATTTTCCTATATTTGACGAATCTTATAGAGAAGTACTTGAAAGAAAAATTCTTAAACACTTTTATACTAGAGAGATTTGTGAAGAAACCGTTGGATTGTGGAAACTTAGGCTGGATACAAAGCTGAACGAAATAATGCCTTATTATAATAAGCTTTATGAGTCAGAGTTGTTGGAATTTAACCCACTTTACACAGCAAACTTAACAAGAACAAGAAGAACAAACTTAGATAGTACAAGGAATGGGAGCGAGAATATTAGTGATAGTGAGAATAAGAGCGAGAATGATAGCTTTTCAAAAACTGGTACTGTTGGTACAGCAAAAACTGTTACAGATAGTGGTAATGACGTTGTAACAGAATCTAAAACCGATACGATAAGTGGCACAGTTGGAAGTACTAATAATACTACTGCAAGTGGTAGTGGTAGTGGTACTAATAGTAATGTAAACACAGACCTTTATAGTGATACCCCACAAGGTGCATTAACTGGCGTAGAAAATGAAACTTATTTAACTAATGCTAGAAAGGTTAGTGATAGTGGTAGTAGTTCCTCTACAACTTCTAATACTAGTGAAACTGTTGGAAGCATTACAGAATCTAAAAGCGATACACTTAGTGGCACTAATAGAACTGATTATGGTAAAGTTGAAACCACTTCTAACACTGACACTTACAATATTGCTGAAACAAACGGAAAAACAGAAACAAATAGCTATCAAAGAAACAGAGGTACTGCTGATAACTTACTAAGTACCGAGAATTACTTGGAAACCATTGTAGGTTATGAGGGTGCTAATGCAAGTAAAATGCTTAAAGAGTTTCGAGAGACATTTTTAAATATTGATATGCAAGTTATCAATGAATTAGAAGTGTTGTTCTTCCAACTCTGGTAAGAAAGGAGCTGTAATATGGTTGAATTTCCAACGTTGACACACTTTAAATTTTGGTGTCAGAAAGTATTGCCTTTGGTTTATGACGATAGCCTTAGTTACTATGAAGTATTATGTAAGGTTGTTAAATACATCAATGGGTTGATTGATAGTGATAAAGCTATCATAAATAATCTTGATGCTCTCAAGGAAGAGCTTAAACAAGTTGAAGATTTTGTTAACAAGTTCGATAATACTTTTGCTGAACACATTATAGAAAGTTATCTTGCAACAATGATTTTTGTTGAAATTAATGACGAAGGCTATATTGTGTATAATATTCCTGAACGGTGGGAAGAAATTGAGTTCAATACAACTGGTTTAGACATTTCTATTCCTGGTCAAGAGTATGGAAAATTGGTATTAAGTTATTAAGTAAAGGAGATTGAAAAATGAGTACAAGACAATATATTGGAGCTAGATATGTTCCTAAATTTATGGGTAACTATGATACAACCACAGCGTATGAAGCCCTTTCTGTTGTTGATAACGGTGCTGGTACAACTTATATTGCAAAAGTTCCTACACCGCCTAACACACCTCTTAACAATTCTACTTATTGGGCTGTTTATGGGGCTTCAAGTGGTGCTATTGTTGACCTTCAAACTAGAATGGGTAACGTTGAAAATGATATATTAAACCAGTATACATTAAATGAACGTAAATATGTGCTGATTGGCGATAGTTATGGTACTACCTATGGTGGTGTTACTGGGTGGAAAGACCAGTTTGTAAGCATGCTTGATTTGTCCAGTGATGATTACGTTGCTGAAGTAGCAAATGGGTACGGTTTTTATGCTGGTTTTGAAGACCTCCTTGATAGTCTTTCAAGTGATAACGATGTTACCGATGTAATTATAATTGGTGGAACAAATGACATACAGTATGTATCAACCGACTTGGCTGGATTGAAAACAAGAATTGCAAGCTGTGTTGATAAAGCAAAAACAAAATTCCCTTATGCTAGAGTACACGTTGGTTGGTGTTCTTCTGTGTTTATTGACGGACCGATTACATTTAATGATTTGCCTGTATGCAGAAAAACCATAGAAGATGTGTCTGCATATCACGGTGCTTCTGTTATTCCACATCTTGATGATATTTTATGTGATTGGAGTTTGCATCTTAATGTTGACCACCCTAATACCGACGGTTGTATGAAAATAGCTGAACAGCTTATTACACATCTTAACGGCGGTACTCTTTCAGGGTTTATACCCGAAAAGAAGATAACCTTTGATTTTACAGATGAAAGTGCTGGTTGCGATTCTTGCTCGGATATTTACTACGAAGTGTGTGGTGATACTATCTTTCTTCGTGGTGCAGCTGATAGCACAATGCGCATGAGTAAATTTGTAATGAAAGCGGCACAAGTGAGAAGTAGAGCACTTGACGGTACTGACGGTGTTTCTGTTGCACCTATGACAAACTTCCCGATATGTAAATATACGCATAGATTTGCATGGGTTCCTTGTGTAATGAAGAAATCTGATGACACTTTGATTTACGGTTTTGCGGCACTTTATATGTACAGTGGTTACTTAACTATTGGTTGTTTCTCGTACTCAAATGGTGCTGCTGTTACGGCTACAATTAAAGAAATTTATATGAATATCAATTTAAGTATTCCTAGAATATAATTTAGTTATCAGTTTGAAAAGACCTGGTCTACGGATTGGGTCTTTTTCTTTTACTGTTGTACTTTTATTTTGTAAATGTGGTACCATAAAGTTCCCTAATGGGGCTTT
>JAGCBE010000404.1 GCA_017652345.1 Methanobrevibacter sp. | reverse complement strand
GCTGAATAAGCTCCAGCAAGCTGGTTACAAGCTCGGAATCATCAGCTGGCTTTCTAAAACTTCCACTCCAGCTTATGATGAAGCTGTAACCGCGGCTAAAATGTGGTGGCTCAAGAAGCATCTCGCAAGCGTTCATTTTGACGCCATTAACATTGTTAGTTATGGCGTGAATAAGTGGGAAGTTTGCGGCGCGGGAATCCTATTTGACGATGAAGCTAAAAACCGCGATACGTGGCAAGGCGAAGCATATCATCCCGATATGATGATGGATATTTTGAATGAGTTGATGAAAGGGGAATGATTATGGAGCGTTTCTTTACATTGATTCTAATTATTGTTGTTATTCTTGGATTGATTGCTTCCTTTTATTGTTTTTCAAAAGTTCAAAATAATACTTGTCCTTATTGTGATGCACCTATCGAATATGAGGGCAAAATTATTAAAAATGGAGAAACGTTATATAGATATACTTGCACTGAACATTTCTGGCATGTCGTAGATTTTTCAGTCAAATTAAAATAAATTAAGCGCGGATTAAATTCCGCGCCGGGCCGCTTCTTAACATATCTTTAACTTGACTTTCTAATCTAAAAGTGATATACTAATTACAGAAACAAGAAAGGAAGTATAAATGATGCCCGCGCTTTGTGTTGTGATTGGTTTTGTGTCTGGATTGCTTTCAATCTGTTTTAGTATGGAAAATGGTTTGACATTGCGACAAGCAATTTCAAAAAGTCTTCCCATTATGATTCTCGTAATCTTCGCCGCATATGGTTTCTTTAGTGGCATCCGTGGTCTTGCTCCCAATCTTCACTAATTCTTAACTTGACTTCTAAGAAAATCTATGGTATACTATACGTAATCAAGGGAAGGGTAAACCCTTAAAAACCAGAATGGAGATTTTTATATGACTATTTTCGGTTACTTTGTTACGTGGACTGACTATACTGATGGCATTTCCCACAAGGATTATGGCCTTGTCGCGGCAGAATCTCGTGCGGAAGCAATCACGGACATTGAAAATATGTATGAAGGCGATTGGGCCTCTGTGGAAGAAATTGGTATTTCTAGCCTCAATTCCGAGGATGATAACTCCCCGATTGTGGATCAGAATCAGATTGATTTCTTCATTGACGCAATGCGGCAGAATGGGTATGGCGAAGAGGGGAATTAACCCCTCTTTTTTTTATTAAAGAAATGTTAAATTTCGCGCCGGGCGCACTTTTAACGATAACTTAACATTACATATAAAAAAGAAGGCTTACGCCTTCTTCTTCGCCGTCACCTTTCCAGCAGCCTTTTCCGCGGCATTCTACTTCTTCTCGAACTTTTATTGTATCATAGAGTTGAGAGGAAGTTAAGTTAAAAGTTAGTTAATTACCAATAATCGCATCACAAATATCAATCCATGGATACTTTTCCAAAATTTCCACATCTTCTGGCTCTAATACACTACCACAATGACCACAAATTACGTTAATTAAACGTTCATCATCTTGATTGTCCGCATCTTCATAAATCCCAATTCCACCAAGAATTTGGGTAGTATCACCAATACTACTATCAATTATCCGAAACTTTACCTGCTTACACATTTCAATTTCAAACCCCTTTCCTTTTTTCTGAATATAGTATATCATAAAGTTTCCTAAAAGTCAAGTAAATATTATGTTAATTCGCGCGCCGGATCTTGTTTTAACAAACACTTAACTTGCTTTTTTACCATAGATATGATATAATACAATTACAAAAGAGAGAGAAAGGAAGATAGCAAATGTTCTTTACATTTAATAGCTTTGACCCTAAGAATCTTAATCGCTCCCGTAATATCAATAATACTGACAAATTTGATTATAATTGCGGCGGCTATGCGTTAGGAACATTTTCATGGTATACCCCTTTTAACGAACCCACCTATATTGACCTTGAAACGCCAGATGATTATGATGAAATTGAAGAAATCGCAGTAGAAAACATTT
>JAGCBE010000403.1 GCA_017652345.1 Methanobrevibacter sp. | reverse complement strand
GAAGAGCAATGCAATAAATAGCCATCCATTAGGATAATCTATAGTTCCAGCAGGAATGAAAAGAAGCATGCATATGATTACAAGACCAATTAGTAATTTGCTTAAAGATTGAAAAAATAGTTTTTTATCCATCATATCACCAATTTTACTTTACAATTAATTTTTTATTTTTTTAATTTAATAAGTTTTAGTTTTTTTGGAATGAATTATATATTTTTTACAATAAATATAAACATATCAAGTAAAAGTATTTAAAAACAATCATTAAAAAACTCATAATTTAACTGATTCATATGAAGTGGAAAATTGGAAATGTTGAAATAGATAATCAGATAGCTTTGGCACCTATGGCAGGAGTATGTGACTTCAGCTTTAGAACCATTGTAAAGTCAATGGGCTGTGGGCTTATTGAAACAGAAATGGTTTCAGACAAGGCTATTATGTATGGCAATTGGAAAACCAAGGAAATGCTGTACATGACCGATTTTGAACATCCAATTTCACAACAGATTGTAGGCTCTGATTTGGAATCACTGACCTTCGCATCAAAGTACATCTGGGAAAATACCGATGTAGACATCATTGACATTAACATGGGTTGTCCCGTAACAAAGGTGACAAACAGGTCAAAGGCAGGATGTGCATTGATGAAAGACCCAGATAAGGTAAAATCTATTGTAGAATCTATTGTAGATATTGTTCCGATTCCAGTGACTGTAAAGATTAGAAGCGGTTGGGATAAAAATAGCGTAAATGCAGTGGAAATTGCACAAATCATTGAAGATGCAGGTGCATCAGCAATTACAGTTCACCCGAGAACAAAGGATCAAGGATACTCAGGAAAGGCTGACTGGTCCATTATAAGGGAAGTCAAGGAAAATGTGAATATTCCAGTTATTGGAAATGGGGATATCAAGTCATGCTTTGATGCAAAAAGAATGCTTGATGAAACATCCTGTGATGCAGTGATGATTGGAAGGGCATCACTTGGAAACCCATGGCTTATCAGAGATTGCGTAAACTATCTTGAAGACGGCACACTTCCACATGAAGTTTCAATGGAAGAGAGAATGGAAACACTGAAAAAACATATAGATATGCTTGTTGAAGTCAAGGGAGAGGAATTTGCAATTCCCAAAATGAGATCTCAAGCAGCATATTATGTTAAGAAATTGCCAAGAACAATTGAATTAAAGCAGCAAATATTCAAAATGAATACAAAAGAAGATCTCTTTAATTTATTGGATGATTATGTAAAATCAGTGAAAAAAGAGTAATGAAATAAAAAAAGAAAAAATTTGTTCAAACTTTTTAAAAGTTTGAACTAGTAATAAACTTTAACAGCCTCATCAACATCATCATGAAGACCTAAAGCTGCAAGTGCACCTACTTTACCTTGGTCTCCTGTAACTGCAATGAGTGGAATGTCCAATTCTTCTGCAAGCTTTTCAGCAGTTTCAACATCCATCATGCCTGTTTTTGTAGCCATTGCATATTCTCTAAGTTCAGGTGGGATTCCTATTCCTTCAAGAATAGCTATTGCAGTCTTATCGGATAATGTGTCGTGCTCAAGGATTTCAATGAGTCTTGAGATAAGCTTGTCCTTGTCCTCTTCCATTACAGCAAAGGTAAGTGCAATTGAAACGCAGTTTTGAGTTTTGTGAGGATTATGTGGGAATAACTGAACGATAATATGGTCAAGATACTCGAATCCTTCCTCTTTTAATTGAAGGCCAATGTTATGAGCCATAGTCCAAGTTGCTCCTGCATCCTTAACGTCAGTGTCATCGATTCCAATGACTAATTTCTCGTATTTTGGAGTTACAACAGTAGCTTTTCCTTCCTTACTGCCTCCTCCGACTTCAAGGACATCCACGTATTTGACACCTTCTCCCATTCCTCTGCACATACCGGCACCTACTCCAGCACCAGCAAGGCCTCCGTGAGTGACTTTAACTTCCTTTGCCTCTTCATCAATTGCCACTTCTTCAATTCCAGCAG
>JAGCBE010000402.1 GCA_017652345.1 Methanobrevibacter sp. | reverse complement strand
TGAGTTCAGCTGCAATTTCTTTTGCTTCCTTGTCATCACCAGCAATCAAACAGTCACAGTCGATTTCTTCTGGAATGGTGGATAAGTGAGAGTTACTGATGTTACAGAATGCACAGATTACTTTTGCACCGGTTCCGTCAAGAATGGATGCAGTTCTTTCTGCTGCAGATCCTTCCATTAAGTCAATGAATCTGAATGGTTTTCCGCCGATTGCAGTTTCTAAAGGTACAGTTGCATCTAAAACGATTTTGTCAGTACAGAATTCCTTGATTCCTTCTACTGTTGGTTTTTGTGCTGCAAGAGGTACGGTAAGGATTAAAATGTCACCTTCTTTTGCTGCATCTTCGTTAGCTAAACCTTTGATGTTTAAGTCGTAGTCTGCGTATTTTTCTTTAGCTTCTGCGACAACATCTAATGCTTTTTCTTCCTTACGGGAACCAACAATAACTTCGACGCCTTCAATTGCTAATCTGAGAGCAATTCCTAAACCTTGTGGACCAGTTCCACCAATTACACTTACGATCATTTTTTGTCTCCTAAAATATTGTATTTGTAAAAAGTCTTTTAGAATATATTGTACAATATATTGTTGATATAAAATATGTTGTAAAATGTTTATAAATCTTTCTTTTTAGTTTAGTATTTTATTATTTTACTTGGTTAATGTTTAGAAATAATTAAATTTATATGAACATATTTTAGAATTTTTATTTTATTATATAACTTTGTAAAATTATTAATATTAAAAATGCATAATAAACATTTAAATTTAAAAATTTAAGACAAACTAATAAAAAAAGCATTTTTTTATATTATAATTTTGTACAATTTTAATATAATTTTACTGTTTACTGATTATTTTTTTAAAAAATAATTTAAACAGTTGATTTTTATAAATAAATTTGATTAAAAAATTGAATTTGTTAAGTTTTTTTAAAAAAAGATAATGAAAAGTGAATTAAAAAATAAGAAAAATAAAAAAAGAAAATAAAAAATAAATAATGAATTATTTATTTAGTATTCGTAGAAACCTTTACCTGCGTTGATACCGGTTTCACCCTTATCGATTTTCTCTTTAAGCTTTTTAGCTATTTTACCTTGGGTTGTGTTAGGGTCTTGGGATCTAGGATCCATAATACCGATATTGTATGCAGTTACGAGACCTACAATGTCCAAGATTTGGAAAGGACCGTTTGGTGAACCTGTAGCAAGTCTCCAGGTTAAGTCAATAGTTTCAGGGTCTGCAACTTCTTCTGCCCATAAAGCTTGTCCTGCAGAGAGGAATGGTACAAGCAAGGAGTTGAGCACATATCCTGGTTGTTCTTTCAATACTTTAATTGGGACCATGTTGATGTCTTCTGCATATTGAACGATTGCATCGAAGTATTGTTGTTCGGTTCCAGGGTGTGGCATTACTTCAGCAGTGTTTTGAGCCCAAATATTGTTTGCGAAGTGGAATGCAAGGTACTTTTCAGGTCTTCCAGTGTATTCTGCAAATTGGCTTGGGAGCAATGTAGATGAGTTGGTTACAACAATTGTCTTTTCAGGTAAGTATTTTGCCAATTCTTCATAGAATGGAATCTTTTGTTCTGGGTCTTCTGCAATTGCTTCAATTACAAGGTCTGCATCTTCTGCTGCTTCTTCATAGCTTGTTGTTAAGGTCAAGCTGTCGAATGCTTTTTGAGCTTGTTCTTTCAATGCGTCAATTTCTTCATCGCTAAGGTCAGGAGTTTTGCTGAATCCTCTGCAGTATGCAGATTTATCGGTTTTCATTGCTTCGAGAGAGTTAAGGTAGATGCCTAATAATCTTTCGAATTTTGGTTTAGCTCTTTCAATTGAGCCTTCGCTTCTTAACCATACGGTTACATCAAAACCACAGAAAGCGGATTGATAAGCGATTTGACTACCGAGTACTCCTCCACCAGCTACAACAACTTTTTTAATATCCATCTTTAATCACCAAGTATAATTTATAAACTATATGGAATAAAAAAATTAAAAAATAAAATATAGTTTACTTGTATACTATTTTATGGTTTAAATTATTTAAAATTTTATAAATGATTTTTTAAAAAAAGAGTTTAATTAGTTGTAATTATTTAAAAAAATTTAAAAAATAGTCTAATTTATTCCAAATCATTCAATTCAGCAGACTTGAATGCTAAGTCAATGAATGTCTTGAAGAAGTCATCATCTAACTTATCCAATCCCATTTTCTCTTCCCATCCATTATTGATCTCTTCTAGAATTGGGATAAGGTCCTTTCCTTTTTTGGATAACTTTAGGATATTGTGCCTTTTGTCTTCGCTTGACTGCTGCCTAATTATGATTCCATTGGATTCCAGTTTCCTGATAGCTTTGGTGATTGCACCTTTTGTAATGTAAAGGCTATCGGAAAGGTCCTTTTGATTCAGGTTTTCCTCATTGTAGATTCGAGCTATGCACAGTACCTGAATCAGGTTCAAGTCATACTTTGCCAAGGCATTGTTGAAATAGGTTTTATGATTCTTGTGAAAAATAAATAAAAGGTCTCCTAAACGGTTGTAATCATAAAATCCATCATTTGTTTTCTTCATCATCATTTTCATTTTTATTTCTACAATTATTTAAAAATAACTAAAATCAGTTAATATTATTTCCATTTTCAAAAAGATTTAAATATAAAAAATAATAAAATAATAATTGTATTTAAAAATACATTAATGTATAAAAATATACATTATATTTCATATATTTTTTCAAAGCATAATAAAACTTTTATATCTTATGATTAAATATTTAAATGGTAAATTAATATTAAATAAATTATATAATAATTAAATTTAAGGAGACTAATCTTATGACTGAAATAGGAAAAAGAATTCGTTTAGAAAGGATTTTCAATAGAAAAACCGGAAGAACAGTAATTGCTCCTATGGACCATGGTGTATCAAGTGGTCCAATCAAGGGAATAATTAACATGGATGAAACTGTTGAAAGCATCTCCCAAGGTGGAGCAAATGCAATATTGATGCACAAAGGTATTGTAGGACTTGGACACAGAGGATACGGTAAGGATATCGGTCTTATTGTACACTTGTCTGCAAGTACCTCATTAAGCCCAGATCCAAACAACAAGGTAACTGTAACCAGTGTTGAAAAGGCAATCCAATTAGGTGCAGATGCAGTTTCCGTACACGTAAACATCGGTTCTGAAAACGAGCCTGAAATGCTTATGGAACTTGGTGAAATCTCTGAGACCTGCAGTTACTGGGGAATTCCACTTTTAGCTATGATGTACCCAAGAGGACAAAAGGTTGAAAACGAGCATGATGTGGAAATGGTAAAGCACGCAGCACGTGTAGGTTCCGAGCTTGGTGTAGACATTGTAAAAACAAACTACACAGGAGACCCAGATTCATTCAAGGAAGTGGTTGATGGGGCATTGGTTCCTGTAGTCATTGCTGGAGGACCAAAAGTTGACACTGACAGAGAACTCTTGGAAATGGTAAGGGATTCTCTTGAAGTTGGAGGAGCAGGTGTAGCATTTGGAAGAAACCTTTTCCAAGCTGAAAACCCTGGAAAAATCACAAGAGCTATTGCAGAAGTAGTTCACAATGATTTGGATGTTGAAGAAGCATTGAAATTCCTCGATTAGATTAATTAACATTTATTCATTTATAGATTAACAATCAATACAAGAAAATTTAAGGAGATTAAAATTGTCAAACAAATTCGCTTGGATCATGTCCCCAAAGGCAAGCTGGGACGATAAGAAAGAATTCATCACAACAGCACTTGAATCAGGAATCGATTACGTTCTTGATACAGTAGACAGTGAAAACATCAGAAAAGTTGGAAACTTCAAAGTAATTTCCAATGAGGAAGATGCTGACATCTATTTAGTTGGAATTGACGGTGAGGGAGACGGAACCCTTGAGCTTAAGGACAACTTGAATGAATCAGCAGATTTAGCTAAAGCAAATGAAGCTAAAAACAGTGGAAAAACTGTCTGTGCATATATAGTCATTACCGACAAGTTGCATGAGCAATTGGCAGTGACCTTAGGAAGAGTTGTTGATTATGTAATCCTTGTAGCTACTGACTGGACAATCATTCCCCTTGAAAACATCATTGCAGACCTTCAAAAGGAAAATGTAAATATTATAGCTGCTGTAAAGAATGCAGATGATGCTAAAGTGGCTATGGAAACATTGGAAGTAGGTACTGATGGAGTAATATTCGAGCCAAATGACTTTGCTCAGATAAAGGATATTGCAAATCTCATTGATGAGCTTTCAACAGAAAGTTATGCCTTAAAGGACTTGACTATAACCAATGTAGAGCCTGTAGGTTCAGGAGACAGAGTCTGCATTGATACAACAACCATGATGAAACCTGGAGAAGGAATGCTTATTGGTTCCTACTCTAAAGCAATGTTCTTCATTCACAGCGAAAGCTTGGAAAGCGAATATGTGGCATCAAGACCGTTTAGAGTAAATGCAGGTCCTGTTCAAGCTTATGTAATGGTTCCTGGAAACAAGACAAGATACTTAAGTGAGCTTGAAACCGGTGATGAGGTATTGATTGTTGATAGTGATGGAAAGACCAAAAAGTCTATCGTAGGCAGATCCAAAATAGAAAAAAGGCCTCTTCTTTTGATTGAAGCGGAATATGAAGATATGAAAATAAGATCATTGGTTCAAAATGCAGAAACCATAAGATTAGTCGATGAGAATGGTGAACCTATTTCC
>JAGCBE010000401.1 GCA_017652345.1 Methanobrevibacter sp. | reverse complement strand
TCAAGACTTCCAAGTATCCTTGTGATACAAGATTAAATGCAAATGGGCTTGGAATGATTGTATTTATTGTCTTGATTTCCATTTCACCGCTTGAAATCCATGAAATGACTCTTTTAGCATTCTTGATGTCCATATAATCTTCAGTGGCTTCCCTTCTGGATTCCTTAAGTATTGGGAAATTATTGTCCATTTCCTGAATGTACTTGAGCAATATTTTTCCTCTAACCTGTTGACTTCCTACAGACTTTTCATGGCCTTTGTACCTTCTCAATGTCATCAAGGATCTTCCAGCGCAATGCCTGAATCTGCTCGCCAAGGTTTCGGTTTTGTCAAGTGACCTAATCAGAATGTTTTCAAAGTTGTTCGGATTCAACCTTTTCAATGCTTCCAATGCTCCCATCTTACCGTCTGAGCTTAAATAGAATCCATTGTCTGTAATTGAAATTGTGATGTTCCTCTTGTTTCTGTCACTTGCAACATAAGCCACTGCCCGTGCAAGGGCATCATTTGTCTTTCTTCCGAAGAGACTATGGAAAACAACGAATTTCCTTCCTCCAAATCCTGTGTAATACTCAACAAGAAGCTTTTGCTTATGTGGGATTTGGGCATATAGGAACTGCTCATTAAAGTATTCATAAATGGAATTTGCTGCAAATTCATCAACATAAAGGTACTCATGAAGGAATTCCATAATCTCTTCCTTAGACCTTCCATATTGGAACTTGCTTTCAAGGATGTATCTGAACCTTTGGATGTCTACTGCAAGGTCAAATGCAAGAGGCAATTGCTCCGAATACCAAGAAGGAATTGTCGGAGGTCCTGATGCTGGAGAGACATTTATGGTCATTCCCTTTCCGTAATTGAATTTGTATGTTCTTCCACCAAGAACAAAGCTGTCACCTTTTTTAAGCTTTTCCATAAAGTCCTCTTCAACCTTACCGATAGCTTCACCATCACATTTCACAATAACTGCAGAATGGTCTGGTATTGTTCCAATGTTTGTGGAATAAAGCATTCTTGCCAATTTTCCCCTTTTTCCAAAGATGTTTTCCTTGTAGTCAATCCAGATTTTAGCATAAACATAACGCTCTTCAAGCTCTACATATTCTCCTGCCAGATAACTTAGGACATCTTCATAGTCATCCCTTTCCAGGTCCTTATAGCAATAGCTTTTTCTAATTACGTCGTAGGCATAATCGATGTCCCAAGGGTTTTCAATTCCCATTCCATAGATATGCTGTGAAAGCACATCCAAGCAGTTTTTAGGGATTCTTATATTGTCGATTTTCCCTTCCTTAGCATTTTTCAAGAGCACAGAACATTCAACAAGTTCATCCCTATCTGTAACGATTATCCTTCCCTTGGACTTTTCATGCAATCTGTGGCCGCTTCTACCGATTCTTTGAAGAGCCCTTGAAACTGATTTCGGTGAGTTGATTAGTATTACAAGGTCGATGTAACCGATATCTATTCCAAGCTCAAGTGAAGTGGAGGATACAACAGCCTTAAGCTCTCCCTTCTTTAGTTTTTCCTCAGTTTCCAGTCTTGATTCCTTTGATAGGGAAGAGTGGTGTGCCATAATGTTATTGTTGTTGAAATGCTCTCCATAAAGCTTTTTAAGGTTGTAAACATAGCGTTCTGTTGCGCTACGTGTATTTGTAAATATCAAGGTTGTCTTATGCTCCATCACCAAGTCATCAATCAGGGCATAAGTTGCCATTCTTGTATCCTCATCGTCTGCTATGACAATATCGTCTACTGGAGAGATAACCTCTATATCCAACTCCTTCAGATAATTGATATCTACAAGGATACAGTCCCTTTCAACCCCATACTCATATCCTACAAGGAATTTTGCAACCTCTTCAAGAGGGCTTACTGTAGCAGAGAGTCCAATCCTTGTAAAGCCTCCGATAAGGTGCTGCAGTCTCTCAAGGGATAAGCTTAAGTGAACACCTCTCTTGTTTTCAGCCAATGAATGGATCTCATCAACAATCACATACTTTACATGTGAGAGCTTTTCCCTGAATTTAGGGGCAACAAGGAGGATTGACAATGTTTCAGGTGTTGTAATCAGTATATGTGGAGGAGACTTTAACATCTTTGTCCTTTGATATTGTGTTGTGTCTCCAGTTCTAACTGCCTTTCTTATTCCTAATGGCTTTTTAGCTATTTTCTCTATTTCCATAAGAGGCTGGTCTAGGTTTCTTTCAATGTCATTGTCCAATGCCTTTAGGGGAGATATGTAAATGCAGTAAACCTTGTCTTCAAGTTCTCCCTTATCTGCAAGTGCAGTCAGTTCATTTATCACTGATAAGAATGCAGTCAATGTCTTTCCAGATCCTGTTGGTGATGAAACAAGTATGTTATTTCCCTTATGGATTTCAGGAATCGCTTGCTTTTGTGCAGGTGTAAAGTCATCAAAGCTATTCTCAAACCACTGCTTCACATAAGGGTGGAGATTCTTATAGATTTCCTTTTTGGAATAGCTTTTAGTCTGTTTTCTTATCATATTATCATTCTTTTATTCTTAAATCATTGGTGGCTCATGTTTATTTTAAAATAGTTACCCTTTATTTATGTAATTTATTTATTTTATAGTTTAGTTTTTATTTATTCAAATTAATTTAAATATTAGTTTTAACTTAAATATTATTAAATTGAAAATTTGTTTAAAATTAATTCAATGTTTTTAAAAATTTTAATTTACTTTAATTATTTTAGTTAAATGAGGATTTAATATGGTGGGAAATTTATCAATTGAAGAAGCTATTGAAGCATTGAAGGATGAAGATGTAGCTACTAGAAAATCAGCTATTGCAAGCTTGGAAAAGGTGAATGATGAATCTATTATCGATCCATTGATTGCAGCTACCACAGATGAAAATGCACAGGTACGTTTTAAAGCTGCAGAAATCTTGGGAAATATGGGTGATGTGGCTGTAGATAAATTGATTGAAGAGTTTGAAAATGCAGAAGGAAAGGACAAAAGGTTTTTAGCATTTGCTCTTAAGGAAACTGAAGATCCAAAGGTTATCCCTTATTTCGTTGAATCCATTGACGATGATGATTTCGGTGTTAGAAAGGTTGCTGTAAGGGCTTTAGGAGAACTTCAAGCTGAAGATGAATTGGACAGCATTGCAAAATGTCTTGAAGATGAGGACTGGGGTGTAAAGTTAGCTGCAGTTCAAGCTTTAGGCGATTTAGGAAGTGATGAATCCATAAAGCTAATCAAGCAAGCAAGAAAGAATGAGGATGACAAGGACTTTAAGAAGTCCTGTAATAAGGCAATCAAAAAAGCTGAAAAAAGAAAAAAGGCAAAGGCTTCAGGTAAAGCTATTGTAAAAGTCATTCCTATGAGCACCATTAAGGAAATGGAAGAAGCTAATCTTAAAAAGGCAATCAAGGAATATGAAAGGTATGTTGAATCAAAACAGCCAAAAGACGCTCCATATAAAAGATTATGCGTTCTCTATAGAAAGGAAAATGATTATGACAATGAAGTGAGAGTCTTGGAAACAGCATGTGAAGTGTTTGCTGATAATGAGAAAAAATTAGCTTACTTTGAAAAGAGATTAGCTAAATTAAAATAAGATTTTAATTTATTTTCTCTTTTTTTACTATTTTTTTATTAGTTTTAATTTTTCATGAAATTTCATGTTTATTTCATGAACAAATCTTATCTTATTTATTTTTCATTTATTTCGTATAAATCACTTCTTCTGTTCTTTAAAACAGGAATCTCTTCTCTTACTCTTTTTATTTCATCTAAATCTATTTCAACGATTTTTAATTCTTCACTGTAATCCAATTCTTCAATCACTTCTCCCCATGGATTGACAGCTATTGAATGACCATATGAATTATAGCTTGCATCCTCATCAAGTGCTGGTGCGACTCCAATTGCATAAACTTGGTTGTCCAATGCTCTTGATCTAAAGAGAATTTCCCAATGAGCAGGGCCTGTTGTCAAATTGAATGCCCCTGGGTAAATCAATATCTCCGCACCATTCAATGCCATTATTCTTGAAAGTTCCACAAACCTTATATCATAGCAGATTCCAATTCCAATTGTCGCTAAATCGGTTTTTATTATTGTGAACTCATTTCCTGCACTTAATGTATCTGATTCCTTGAAATAGATTTTTCCTTTAACGTCAATGTCAAAAAGATGCATTTTTCTATGTTTTCCTAATTGCTTTCCATCATTGTCAAAGAAAACTGCAGTGTTGTATATTGATTCCCTCTTTTCACCATCATCTCTTTCAAGTTCAGGTATAGATCCTGCCAAAACATGAATATTCTCCTCTTTTGCAATATTGGCTATTTCCTTTAAAGTTTTGCTGCCTTCCAATATTTCAGCATATTCTATGAATTTCTCATTTTCATATGGGCAGTTGAACATTTCAGGAAGTACAGCCAAATCCGCTCCTTGCTTTTTAGATTCCTTAATCATTTGAATGGCCTTTTCTATATTCTTTTCCTTATTGTCCACCACATTCATTTGACAAAGGGCTATTTTAATTGAATTCATGTTTTTTCCTCGATGAGTTGATTTTGATAAAAAATTAAAAATAGAATAATATTTGAAATTAAAAAATTAAAAATATGAAAAAATAAAAAAGAAAAAATAATTATTTTTAAGTGGAAGTTAAAAATAAAAAAATTAATAGATTAGTTTTAAGCTATTTCTGCACCGTCTTCTGCATCATATTCGGTTGTTTGAAAACTAATACTATTAATCATGTTTTGGATTTCAGTTGTATTCAAAGCGCTTATGTCTTGATTACTTGATTTTCCATTATTTATGACAAAGCTGTAGTATACTCCATCACGTAAGGTACAGAAGTATCTTGAATATCCTTGATCTGCAGTGCTGATTGTCATTTCCAAGGATGGAATGCCGCCAACATCAACAGTTTCAGCTTCTAAGACCTCTCCATTTAAGGATTGTGATGTTGCATTAATGTCGCTTATGATCTTTTCATAAGTAATGTCATCACTTTGAATTGTAGTGAATCCAATCAATGTGTTATCTTTAGTTTTAAATGCAATATCGCTGGAATTGCTGTTTCCATCGGTATTGTTGTACATGGACCAGTTTCCTGAGTAATCAAAACTGATTATTCCGTCGGAATAGTTTTTCACTTCATCAGTGGTTTGGTTCTGTAGTCCATTAAGTCCGATTCCTGCAATCAAGAGAATGATTATTGCAAGTATTGCAACAATTGCAATTTTTCTAATGTTTATGCCAGAACCGCCGTCTGATTTTTTAGTGACTGTAGGTTCAGCCTTCTTCTCTTTTTTAGGAATTGATTTTTTAACTTTATCTTTCTTAGGGCTTTCCTTTTTAATTTCCCTAGTGATTGTTTCAGTTTTTGCAGAACTGAATTTTTTAGCAGGGTCTTTTATTCCCTTATCTTTTTGTTTGAATCCTTCAGTTGCAGTTTTGCTGAATGAAGGTTTAGTACTTTTTTGAGCTTGAGCGTGACTTTGTTCTTTCTCTCTAGAAACACTACTAAATTTGCTTAAATCGAAGCCGCCTATTTTGCTAGATAATCCTTTTCCAAAGCTAGATGAACTGCCAGAGAATATTGAATCATTAGTGCTAGTGATTACTCCTGGCTTGAATTTATCCTCTAACTTAGGAGGTCTAGCATTTGCTTCAGATTTTGGAGGAAGTTTAGCACCACAGTTACCACAAACTGGTGCACTGTCATAACTTGCATTTCCACACTCTTGACAATATTTTACCAAATTTTAACCTCCTACTTTCAATAATTACATCAAAAATTATTATAAAATTTATTTATAATATATACTAATATTAATCTTTATATTTAATCTTATATTTAAAATTTAAGATATTTTAAGGATATTTTTAAACAGTTAAGGCAAATTATTTTATTAAGTAATTAGAAATTAATATTTATTTGAAATTTTTAAAAATAATCTTTTAATAATCTTTAAGAATAATGTGATAATATGGCTGAAGAAAAAGAAATTAAATGTGACAATATCAATTATGCAGTTTATAAAATTGAGGATTGGGAAAATGATTATGAAATAAACATCATTGGAACTGCAAGAGAAAAACCTGTAACCCAACCAACTTTGGATCATATGCTTAAGCAAATGGAACATATAAGAGTGTCTGTATTTGAGATTGGCGGAAAGGAAGTCAATGGAATGATTGGATTAGGCATGCAGCTTAATCAATCCATGCAAAAAAGAGATTTGGATGAGCTTATTCAACAGGAAGAAAAAGAATATCAATCAATTATGGAAGAATTGAATGCTCTTGAATTAAAATCCGCTGATGACACCATTTCTTTAGATACTGATGAGTATGTCATTTATAAATTAGAGTATGATGGACATACATTAGCCCCTAAGCCTTATAATGATTATGCTATAAGGCATCAAAAGG
>JAGCBE010000400.1 GCA_017652345.1 Methanobrevibacter sp. | reverse complement strand
TATTTATCCTAAGAAATTGAAGTCATTAAAGCCCATTAGCTTATAGAACTCTTTATTCTTCTCACTGTCAGTCAATGCATTAGATAGTTGCATATATTCATCAATTGGCTTTTCCTTCTCTTTTGGTTCTTCTTTAGGTTCCTCCTTCTTCTTTGGTTCTATCTTCTTCACTTTCGGCTTCAAGAGTAATCTCATAGCTTGAACCTCTTTTTCTGGTATTCTGTATGGTAAGGCAATATCCTTCTCAGGTATTTCTTCTTCAGTATAATCGACTTCTTCATCTTCATCTATTTCAGCATTCATGTGGTCTAAAGAGTTTGATTCTGATTCTGAAACTTCTTCACTTTCTTCATAATCATCTTCTTCTTTTATAATTATTCTTTTATTATTTTTTATTTTATATTTATGGGGCTTCATATCGCACCAGACTCTTACTTCATTGATTAAATCGCAGACAAATCTCTTCCCCAATCTTACTTCCCCTCTTTGTCTTCTTTCTTCATTCTCTTTTCTTTCAACAGTATCAAGGAATTTACGACGATTCTTCACATGGGCTTTAATGGTATCTAGGAAGTATTCATGGCTTGATTCTTTATAATAATTAAGATAATAAGCAACTTTTGCAGAACTCCACTTATCATAGCAGTCAAACATCTTAAGGTAATCCGAAATAACAGCATCTCTGTGTTTATAGAAAGCTTTTTTGAAATCAAAACAGACCTTATAATGATTCTTTATATTAACAAAGTATCTGAGGCAGTATTGACATTTATGGTTATAAGGCATA
Source organism: Methanobrevibacter sp. (assembly GCA_017652345.1). The sequence goes on along the minus strand of JAGCBE010000400.1, from coordinate 1,446 downwards.
TGATAGCACTCATATAGAAGATGATAGAAGACTTGAAACATTTCATTGTATCTGTATATTGCCCTCAACTTCTCTATTTTAGTCCAAATGAGTAAGTTACTTTGGATTTCTTCATCAGTAGGGTAATCATATTTATATAGTTTCATATCTATTAGATTATAAAGTTTATCATCTCCAATTTTATTATTTTTTAAGAAGGTGAAGATGACTTGTCTAACACTTATACCGGGGAAGTTGTCTGATGCAGTGTCTTTTATTGCCTCAGATAGATAGAGTTTATCAAAATCAATTCCCATCTTTTTGGCTCTTCTTCTATCTTCTTCAAGGGCTTTGTTTTCTCTTTCTTGCCCCAACTTACTGAATAATTCTCTATTTTGAAGGAGGGAACCAGGAATACTATTAAGGTCTAGATAACTCTGTCTTTCAAATCTAGACCCTTGGAAAGCAGCCTTTTTCATATTTAGATTGAATCTTCTAACCCCTCTTAAGATAAAAAGAAAGCAGGGTTTGAACTTTACCCAGAACTCTTTTCCTCTGCATCTATTGTAATGCTCATTGTAATGTTTGGCTGAAACCTTTAACCCACAGATAGGGCATACCTCCTGTTCTTCATGCTTGAAGCATTTGTGCTGGTTCTGCTTAGTCTTTTTGACCTCTTTGCCACAGTTCTCGCATTTAATGTATCCAAATTTTACCATATTGATTTTTATTATTTATTATATTCAATAAATAATTAATTAATTAATTGATGAATGACCTTTATAGATATTCAAAAAGAGTTAGTTATTTCGCTTAACTTAACAAAGATACAAGTGGGGATCCCAAAAAAATAATTAATTGAATTGCTTAACTTCAAAAGATATAAAGTGGGTGACCAAATAAATAATTAATTTTTTAATGAATAAAAATGGTTACCTTTGTTTGAGGATAATATGGATACAGTTTGAGCAGCATGAAGGGACTAAGGTAGATGGGGATTACTGCAAATGCTTAGTATTTGATATATCAATGTATATCCATAATCCCCAACCTAAGTGATCTCAATATCCCATATGATAATAAAATAATAATTATATAATTTATTATAAACAAAAATGGCTGACCCAAGACCATGAAGAAGACAAATGAAAAATGGAGAGGGATGAAGTGCATCAATGGAAGGAACTAATAGTCCAAATGAAGCAGAAACACTTGGGGATTAATTGAATATCAGTCTTTTTAGGTAAGTCAATCCTCTTAATTTATGGGCAATGAAAAAGATGGACATCATAGAAAAATGGTGTCCAAGGTATCTTCCAATATGGAGATGAATAATGATATAGAAAAAGTGGACGGTGAAGATTAATCAAATATGATGTTTAATCGAATGGTGGATTCCCCAGTTAAACATCATCATGATTGGTCTTAAAAAACCATCCCCTTTTCTATTGATGATTTATTCTTCTC
>JAGCBE010000399.1 GCA_017652345.1 Methanobrevibacter sp. | reverse complement strand
CTACTTTGATACATACAAAGAAGCAGTAAACTATCTCAGAGACAACATAAGAAGATTTACAATCTAACAAAAAGCTGTCCTATCGGCTACACGGGGAGAAAGGCAGGTATCATATGAGATACGATTACAAAAGGGAAATGTTTGACGAAAACGAGGATTTTCACGAAGAGGAGGTTGAAGGAAATGATTGAAATAACATGGAAAGACGAATTACAAGAGGAGTTAATGGAACTTGCAGAATACATAGCTTTTAATAACAGTGAATTTATATGTACTACTTGCCTTGAAACACTTGATAGGCTAAAAACTATAATGCATGAGTTCTACGGATTAAATGCATACATTGAAATGTCAGATATGATAGATTCAGTTATGGAGGAAGAGGAAAATGAATAAGAACATAGTACTATCAGTTAATGCAGAATATAACTATACACTTCTACTAAGGCTTACTTCTAAGAGTAAGCCTTTAGCATGTGAGCCGTTTGTAGTTGCATGGAAATACGACTACGTGACCGATACATGGGCACAGGGGCACTACTTCCAAACATTAGAATCTGCACTAATATATATGCACTTCAAAAATAAATGCGAAGATTTATATAAGGTCATTAGGGATATAAAGACTTGTCCGTTTGATTTAGATTATTAAGAGAAAGCCCGTAGATCATATTTGACCTACGGGCTTTTTTTATGGTCGTTCCCGAACAGCAGAAGCTGATCAGGAACTTACTTTGTACAATATGCTGTATCAGAGCGAGAAGCAGCATGAGCATTTTTCGTCATATTGACGAAGGCAGAGGACGAAAGCCAAAACAACGATAATAAATAATCTATGTAATCATAAGATTTTCCATAAGGGTCATTAATGTGTTTGATAGGATACATAACAAGCTGACAATGATTAGTACAGATTTTACCGTCATAGAAAATACATGACTTACAACATGTCAAAATTACCACCTCACTTTCATTTGGTGAAACTTTGCAAAAAAGTACTTTATAATATTATACCACCTTTTAAGCGATATTACAACTCATTTTTGAAGAATCCACCACATAAAGATATAATGTGCTCTGAAATTTCTTTGAAAGTCTCTAACCGTATTTGAGCCACCAGGAGTTCATAAATATCAGCAGAATCTATACGCCTATACCGAACATTAGATTGAAGTTGTCTAACCTCATTTTCTAATTCCAAAGTATTATTATAGACGTAACTAAAAAGTAATATACGTTCACGCTCAGTCATATATAATATCCTCATATTCATCAAAAGATGTCCACTGTTTAAGGACAGCTATTTGTTCTTCCATATCATTTCTAAGGACATTAGACGGGAAATATGCTTTACCATAGCCACCGTAATTATCCTTATAGTGATAACACATTTGCGTAATACGCCGTAAAAGTTGGTCTATTCTATCCTCGTCGGCACGAGTTGCATTAGGATAAATCTCACGTGGAGTTAAGACAGAAGTTATATGAACCTCAGTCCATAGAGCCTTAACATTTGTAAAACGTGCAGGTATCTCAGCTTTATATACATCGAGAAGCCTAAGTAATTCTTGCATTTTAAACTCTCCTCTATAATCCTCTAACCATAGAACTTTTTGTGCGTTATATTCATCAAATGCACCAGAGTTAAAAGCTGTAAGGTAGTAAATATTATCCTCTCCTATTTTCTCAGCTAATTTAATACGTTCATACGACTTACCAGAGCCAGACCTTCCAACATGCCATATAACTTTCATAGGGCGGATAATTGGTGTATTGTTCGAGCGTATATCAAAGAACATAGATTTTAAAACATCTTTTCTTAAATATGCAGTTGGTGTATCACGTAAAATATCTTTTGGAGTATCACCATTGAGAAGACGCTCATACATACTTTCTAAGTCACGTCGTTGACCTTGACGCCCTCTTATCTCACCATGATAACAGATATATTCAACCGTTTCACCTTTTTCCTCAAAAACACCACGTTTATTTATATAGTCGTCAGCTTGCTTTTTTGTACCTTTTGTAGGCTGAAAATGCATACCCTTTGCATAACTTTTCTTTACACATGTGAAGCGCATAGCGTGCTCGTCCTCTAAGACCATATGGACATGATGTAATCCTTTTTCGGAAATACAGTATGCCCAAGCACCAGAGCGAGAAGGATTATTATTAATCCATTCATCTCTTAACTTTTCACAGATTTGTTGTGGTGTACCGTCATATCCATGTTCTTTAGGATTATTGAATACAGCAAACCAACTATAAGAAACTGAATCAGCCATAATAAAACTCCTATTCCGAATGACCGCACGCACGCAAAAGCGTGTGCGTGCGATCATTCTATTATTATAGTATCGTCAGACATAAGGGTAACAGCTTTACCCTCAACAATAGTATCTCCGAGAGGTACAGCCTTATCCTCATTCACCCACAACTCAGAAGGAGCGGGGCGATTAACCATATTACGCATTTTAGTCCATGAATCGCAATATTTATACATACGGGAAGGAATGAAGTATTTAGTATTAAAACCAGAACAATACTCATAACCTTCTTGAATATCACCATTTACCCTAAAAAATGAATTTATAGCACGTACTCTAAGAAGGTTAAAGAATCCTCTATCAAGATAATACAACTTATCAGTGACAGACCGTATTCGTAAGTCGGTATTTTTGTAGCTTTGACTACACCATACTAAGTCGATATGGTCTTTTCTATGTTGAGTAAAGAAATTTGACAAATTATCAGAAAAGTTTTTAAAATTACGACTATCAGCATATAGCTGAATTTCGTCAATAAGAATAAGACAATGATTATAGTCAGCAAGTCCAAGAAGGTCAAAATCTAACTTATATGCACCGTCAAGAGGAAAATTTGTATATACACGCTGATATGTTTTCTCAGTAGATACAGCAAAGCCATGAACATTGATATTCTTTCCTTGAACAGCACGTGCACCAAGCCAAGATAATATAAGAGACTTTCCAACACCGGGTAAACCAAATATAGCTGATACCATATTTACTCCCCCTTTGTATGGAATACAGCACATACAGTTCCGACAGCAAGAGCCGGAACAGCACAGGCAACAAGAGATATAACAAGGTCAGAACCAAGTATAGCCATAACAGCAGAAGCAAAAGCAGTCATCGCATTATCCCCCTTATAAGCTTAAAAGAACCTACAACAATGGCAAGAGCAATAGCCATAGTTCCAAGACATACAACAGTCAGAACAGCTACAGAAAGTACACAATCAAAATACTCTCTATGTGGACAGTCAACAGATACAAAATTATGAAAAGCACCTAAGAACATTTCAAGAAAATCGTTTAACATAAAAAATCACTCCTATTCATCATCAGTCGGGTCTTCAATGATATCATCATCCTCACCCGTAATTAGATTTATAATAGTTCCGACAATAAAGACAGCTAAAAGAACACTACAGAAGCTATCGCCACCGAATATAAAGTCAGGAACTTGATATTTAAAGAACGCAAATGCATGGCCGAGTTGTTGCATTATCCATTGAAGTATATTGATATCAGTTGAAGGAGGTAAAAAGTCTGAATTAGTTGTAATCTGAGTAGTAAAGATAATCATTATTACCACCTCACAAATCGAACTACCATTGCCGCAATGATAAACCATGTAAGAATCGTTACGAAGTAGTCAGGAATAAAGTCAAACGCCATTTGAATCCAATGCCAAATGTCAGTAAACAAATCAGGTATGTTTTTTATAGCGTCAGTTCCAAATGAATAATTTTTCTTCCATTCTTGAAAAAAGTCATGAACACTTTGAAAAAAGTTGGACTGCTCAGACCATTTATCCCAATTAGGGAATAATGGGTCATATGAACTAGTCATTACTAGAATTTTATAAAACATAATCACGCCCCCTTAAAAATAACAGCAACAGCAATACCTATAAGAGTTAAAAAGGCATATACAGGCAATAAACCAAATGAGGTTACTAGACTTTCACCAGAATCAAGGAAAGTTTCAGCTTGGGTCTGTATTGCAGGCGGTACGGTATAAGTTTCAATAACAGGGAATGTATTAACAGACACAATATCCTCTACAGCATGAGTCTGTACGGTAACAGGCGGAAAGTCGACATTGACGTCAACAGTTACAATAACATTACCACCAGAGCCGCCACCGCCAGAATCATCGGACGGAAAATCTAAATCCCAATAATTATTTGTATTTAGAGAGGTATCGGGATTCCATTCCATATCGATATCAGGCATAGCACCGAAGAAATCTAATAGTTTTCCGAGTAAGTCAGTCAAATCAGGAAGTAAGTCACCATCGAGCAAATCGAGAATTGAAGGTATAAGGTCGAGTAAATCTAAATCCCAATCGGGCAATGAAGTATCTAGGTCAAATACGGGGGCTAATGTAGGCAAGTCCTTATCAATATAGTTGTTCTTATCTATGATAGTTCCACCAGTTAAAGGGTAGTTATAATAGTTATTGGAGTAATTATTTGTACTATAATATGTGTTATTAGTTGCTATGTGTATAGGGTTATTAGTAACCATGAAGCCAGTTTTCAGATATCTGTTACAGTAAACGCCCATTTCATATTTAGTGCCATTGTTTAGTCCGAGTAATCGGAAGTTAAATACACCGTGACAAATATCTACATCTACAGGATAAGTAATACCGTCAGCAGCAATAGCACTTCCACGACGGCTATATATGCCTATCGGGTCTGGATAAGCATTAGCATTATTGATAAGTGAGTTCAGGTCTGTAGTTATAGAATTTAAGTTATCAATATTAAAGATAACATTTTCCGTGTAAAAATTTGTTTGTAATGCTTGTCCTATAACACCACCAGAGACTGAATACAAAGTACAACCGCTTTGTGCACTTATGGATACAGTGGGATAAGACCAAGTAACATTACGTGAGTAATTGAAACTATCACCAAAAACAACTACATAACGAGCAACTGAACCATTAGTTCTTGTGATACAGATATTTAGAGCATTGCTATAATACGTTACGCCAGTGTTTTTATCATAATATTGACCAGACCAGTTATCAGTAAGTAAAAAAGTAACCTCTATTAAAATACTGTCTGTAAAAGTTTCGGTGACCTCACCAAGATTATTTCTTTTTCTTACCGTCCATTGAAGTTGTTCTTTACCTGTGATGATATCGAAGTTTGGAACGGTAAGAGATATATCGCCAGTGTTGGAATCGACAGAAGGGTTTTGCATAGCTATTTCTAAAGCCCTTTTCATTACTTTTTCAGCACAGCCAAATATACCCGCATCGGGTAATGAATTATCTTCTATAGCTTCTTTTACACCCTCACCAATAAACTCGGAAAATACAGTTTCTGCTATTATTTCTACAATGGGAGATACACTCTCAGCACCTAAACACAACGGAGAAACAACAAAGGAAAGACAAATTAAAAGAGAAAAACATGATGATAACAATTTTTTCATAGTAAATCCCCCTTTTCATAGGATAAAAGATATTCTAGGGCGGTGCCAAGTCTTAAAAAATCTCTTATATATAACAAATCATTACAAGGCGGTTCAATTTCCTCAAGAATATATCTAAATGATATATTAGAAAATGAAATTCTAAATGTACGAGAGCCAGAAGATATTTTATATTCGTCAAACTCTAAATTATATAAAATAGTCATTTAAAAAACCCCCTTATATTTCTTACAAAAGAACGAGCAGAAAGCCATAGTTTACTTAAACGTGTTATTATATTCATCATTATCAACCTTCTTTCTATTTTTACAAATATTATAAAGACTGAATCCAATCATAATTCTTATAGCAAGAATAAAAGCAAAAATAACACAGGTTAAAGAAAGAAATTCAGACATTTTTATCACCTTTCTATCACTATAGATTTAGTAGAAAAGCGACCATTTAAATGATCGCTTTTCAAGAGAGTTCATTGAATTGTTCGCTTATCTGCGTCTACCGCCGACACGTACTGCACGCTTGAAACATCCGATAGCGGCACCGACGATTCCGAAGCCTACAGGAACAACAACAATGGGATTGCTTGTTGCGAATGTAACAGCGTTACCGAGTTCGTCCCAAGCAAAAGTCATTACCGTGCTTAAAGTCTCCATACCCTATCTCCTTTCATCAAGATTTTTTATCCGAGGTACCGAGAATCTGAACACCCTCAACACCGCCGAAACGATTATAATAGACTTTCACAGTCTCACCAATAAGATGAGCAAAGTCTTTAGCCTTTAGCGACTCAACCTGAGCTTGTGAAGGTAATCCCATTTCCAGTACATCATTGATAACGCTAAATTTAAGCTTGATTGTATCAGTCTGAACACCATAACAGTCCTTTTTAGGATTGTCATTTTCATAGGTCACCTGTAAATTCAGATTATGAAAATGTGTTCCCTGATAGTCGCCTTCCATTGTAGAAATGCCGATGATTTTGTAATTTGCCATATAAAAAACCTTCTTTCCGTTCCCCCACTCTTTCAATGTGCGAGGAACTAAATATTTGATACCCCATATGGGGTTGTCTATATAATACTCCATATGGAGTAAAATGTCAACCCCATATGGAGTAAATCGGTATAATAAACAAAGGAGAGTGATTTGAAATGTATAAATACCACAAAATAAGAGACCTAAGAGAAGATAATGATTATACTCAAAGTTATTGTGCAGAACGATTATACGTATCGAAAAATTCATATATACGATACGAAAACGGAGAACGTATTCCGCCTATAGACTTCATGGAACGTGTTGCAGACCTTTACAACGTCACACTTGATTATTTATGTGACCGTGACAAATAATATTGTGTATTATGACGAACAAAATTTTGTAAGGAAGTTAGAAATCCCGATTTGCCTATTTATAGGGAAATCGGGTATATTTGTAATTTGTAATAAAGTACTTCATTACAAAATTTTGTGTGAGGTTACTATTTTGGTACGGTAATTAGGGAACGGAAGTTGCATTTTCTATCATCATTTTACTGTTTTTGTGCATTTGTAATTGTAATGTAAGGAAGTTCGGGGGTAATACTATACCCCGAACTTCTTTTCTTTTTATTTGATACGTTGTTGTCTGCTCCGCAGACGATTATAAATACACTGTATGCTCTTACATATGTTTTGATATGTTATTATACTGCTATCAGCTTCAAAAGCCCTACGGGGCAATCTGCGCCTATCTCCGATAGGCAGAGCAGATTGAAGGAAACGAGAACGCTTTGCGTTCTCGATTTAAAGAGCCTACTTTTATCTCTCTCTCTGTCTTCCCATTATACTCATTCACTATTCACTGATCGTTCCGACCAGTGAATTTTTTATGTAAACAGTCACAAAGCCTTAAAATATAAAAGTAAGGATAGAAATGTAGCTTTGTGAGCACTTTGTAAACTTTACTACGTAAACTTTACAAACTGCCAAGCTGTTGACATAAAAACCGTGTCTGAGTTTGATTTGCTTCGGAGAGAGAGTTCTATACAAGTATAGAGCTAAATTTTTACTGAAAGGAAGTGTCATTTATGACAGAAATGCAGTTCAGAAAGAAGAAACTACTAGAAGCATTAGACCACGACGGAGGTGAAATAGCATTATACAGAATTAAATCAGGATACGCAATCATCATTGAT
>JAGCBE010000398.1 GCA_017652345.1 Methanobrevibacter sp. | reverse complement strand
CTGAAGTGAATATCAAGTCAGCATCGTGCATATGCTCACTCATGTTCTTAACGTTTTCATAGATTTCTATTCTTTCATTGTCCTTGTATTTTTCTTGGATTTCCTTTTTGTTTCCATAACCAAGTCCTAAGATAATCTCGATTTTGTTTTTGTAATCGCTATTCAAAATCGCTTCAAGAACCTTTTCAGTTAAGTTGTTTGGATCTGTTCCTCCAAATGTGAGAAGAACTTTTTCTACATCTTCTTGGATTTCCTTAAATGATTGATAGTAAAACTCATCTTTGAGTATGTAATATTTATGTCCAGAATAAAGGTTTTTAAGAGGGATTTTATGTTCATATAATGCATCAAAGACCATATGTGCATATTTCACTCCACCACCGACATCTTCAAAATTGACTATGAAGAATCCTTTGTCCCTGAGGGATTTAGTATACTTGGAATTTGTATTTAGTATGTCATTGATTACAATATCTGGGTCATATTCAACAATTTTTTCGATTAATTCCTCTTTTGCCTCATCATCCGCTTCTTTTCCTTTGCCTTTATTGCTGTTGTGAGTAATGTAAGGATAGTTGTTATTTTTTACGATTTCAATTCCTAATGGCTGTGCTTCATCGAGCAAAAACACAACCTCATGATTGACTAATTTGGAAGCTATTGATAAAGCCCTGTAAATATGACCGGTTCCGATTTCATGGGAAGCATCAGCTTTTATCAAAATTTTCTTCTTCTTCAGGATTCTTTCAGCTACCCACCAGTCTTCATAATTGTCAATGTCAATGCTTTCTTGCTTTGAGATTTCAATTAACCCAATATTATCTCCAAGACGGCTGTTTTCAGTTACAAATTCCCGTTTTGTTGCAAAAATGCTTCCGGTTTCCTTAAATGCTTTTGGTAGGTATTGTCTGTTCACCCTTTCCTTGTATAATGGGAAATACTTCTTCTTATCCTCATCGTATCCCCAACTCAAGTGTCTGTCATCAACAACACTGATAATTGTATCATAGAACTCGTTGTCTTCATTTGAATTTAATAATGTTTCAATAGCTAAATCTAAGGTTTTTGTTTTAAGAAGTGGGGAAGTAGGTTGCACTGTAATTACAACATCATATTTTTCGTTTGCTTTTTTCTCTTTTTGAACTGTTGCATCATAGATTACTGGATCAAGCGGAATTGAGTCTTCTGCAAGTTTTCCATCTCTTTTAACAGTTTCTGCACCGAATTTCTCTGCAATGAACTTTATTTCATTGTCATCTGTTGTTACAAGAACATCATCAACATATTTTGATGCATTTCCCATTTCTATTGTATGTGCTATAAGTGGCTTTCCTCCAAGCAATCTTATGTTTTTTCGAGGAATACCTTTGGAACCGCCTCTAGCAGGAATTACAACTAAAATCCTATTATCATTATACATTTTAAAACCTTTAGCTATTTGATTTTTAATTAATTGTTTTTTTGTTTATTTTCATTCATTATTTGAAATTTTAAAAATTTCTTTAAATTTTGTTTGAATTTTAAAAAATATTATTAATTAAGACAAACTAATAATAGTATATTATTAATTAATATTAAATTTTATTAATTATAAATAAATTAATATAAAACAATTTATACGCAAATTTAAAAACAAATTCAAAAATGAATTAATCTGATAATTTATTATTAAGAAATTTAAGGTGTTATAATGGCTAGTATGAAAGAGATGGCTGATACTTTAATTAAAAGAATAAATGATTTAGCTACTCCTGTTAAAATTATGCATGTTTGTGGTTCTCATGAACATACCATTATGGAACACGGTATAAGATCTTTGCTTCCTCCTGAAGTTGAGATTGTTGCAGGCCCAGGATGTCCTGTATGTGTTGTTCCTTCAAGAGAAATTGATGAATGTTTACAATTGATAGAAAAAGGAGTTACTGTAACCACTTTTGGTGACATGTTGAGAGTGCCAGGTTCCAATGGCTCTCTTGCAGAAGCAAAAGCGGAAGGAGCAGATGTAAGGGTTGTTTACGGTATTCCAAATGCTGTGGAAATTGCAGAAAAAGTAGACAATGATGTTGTATTCATGTCTGCAGGTTTTGAAACAACCGCTCCTGCAACTGCATCCGAATTATTGAAAAAGCCTCCTGAAAACTTTTCTATCATTTCATGTCACAGATTGATTCCACCAGCTATTGACTTCTTGATCAATTCCGGTGAAACCAATTTAAACGCTTTAATTGAACCTGGACATGTATGTACCATTTTAGGAACTGAACCATTTGAAAAGTTCTCAACTGAATATGGCATTCCTCAAGCTGTAGCAGGTTTCAATCCATTGGATATCTTGATGTCCGTTTACATGATCTTAAGGCAAATTGACAATGGAACTCCAAGAATCGACAATGAATATAAGCGTGCTGTAAGAACTGAAGGAAATGTCATCGGTAAGGAAATGATGGATGAGGTTTTCCATGTGGAAAGCAGAGAATGGAGAGGTTTCCCAAAGATTCCTAACTCAGTTCTTGAAGTTAATGATGAGTTTGCTCAGTGGGATGCAAGGAAGAAATATGATATTGAAGTTAAAGATGTTACAGAAGCTCCTAAAGGATGTATTTGCGGTCCTATCTTAAGAGGTATGGCAAAGCCAACTGACTGTAAATTGTTTAGAAAGGCATGTAATCCAATGCATCCAATCGGTGCATGTATGGTAAGTAAGGAAGGAACCTGTAACATTGCTCACAGATATAGCAGATAAGATAACAATTGATTTTAATAGTTCTTTATACAATCACTTTTTAAGGATTTGAAAACATGGTAAAAATAGAAGCGATAGCTGTAGATGTTGATGGAACAATTACAGATGGAAGAAGAAGAGTTTGTCATAGTGCATTGGATGCTCTTCGTAAGGCTGAAGATGCAGGAATTCCAGTAATAATTGCTACTGGGAACATTTCACACTTTGCCTATGCAGTGGCTACACTTGTTGGAACCACTGGTGGTTTGGTTTGTGAAAATGGTGGAGTGATCTATCAGGATGGATATAACGACAATAGGGTAATTGTTTTAGGAGACATTTCCAAAGCTCAAAAGGCTTATGATTTTTTACTTGAAAAGTTTGGCGAGGATATTCCATTTAAGATTGTAGAGGATTCTGATGCAAGGGTGTCTGAAATCTGTTTCTACAAGAATAT
>JAGCBE010000397.1 GCA_017652345.1 Methanobrevibacter sp. | reverse complement strand
GGAAAGATAAGTGACAATGATCATTATAAGCAATGCAGATAGCAATGTCAATACTAAAGCGAAATATGGATTATTCAATATTTCCCGTTTGGTATGCCTTAAATAATATCCTGCAACCACCAAACCAATCGGGCTTACGAAATAGCTTAATTTGATTGGGAATTCAACATTCAATGTGAAAGTGAATAAACAGGTTACAAGCCAAAATGCAAGGAAATATTCTGCTTCTTTCAAATCTGCATGCTGCAACCATTTATTGAAAATAGGCATTATCAGATATGTTCCTAAAATCATCCAGAAGAACCAATAAGGTAAAAATCCTGGTGATTTTGCCATAAATACACCATAAAAGAAGGCCAATATTGAATTGATGTCAAAAGAATGGATAAAGTTATATCCGAAGTAATAGGACACAATTACTGCAATAGCTCCTGTAACTAAACCCCAAAAGACAAAAGGCTCTACAATACGAGGGATTCTCTTTCCCAAAAATTCCCTGATGGACCATTCACGTCCAAGAGACAAGGCTCCCGCTAACATTAAAAAGAGATCCACTCCAATCCTAAGGTTATTTCCAGTAAATTGGGAAACCAGCCATCGAAGGCTTGGACCTGTGGCAAAATCAGCCATTACATGAATTCTTGTAACTGCATAGACATGAACTGCCACAACTGTAAGAATAGCTACTGCCCTCAGAGCATCTAAATAGAATATACGTTTGGATTTAGTTTTTGCCATGAAAAAACCTATTACCTTATATAATTATTTCTTTAGGTTTCTATTATTAAATTTAAGGATTTTTCAATAAATAAATCCCACTGATAAAACTCCAAGCGATTAAAGTATAAACAGATATCCTTTCAAATACTGGCATGTAAATGCTTCCCATATTGAAAAACATTATCCAGAATGCAAATAAACCAATAATTCCTAAAACAAAAACGGTTTTTTGATAGGTTTCAAATTCAGCCATTGTTTTTGATATGAGAATCAATAGTATATTACCTCCAAGAATTGCCATAATAGCTCCTAAACTATGATATCCATCAGTTAAAGGATTTCCTGCATGAATCAAAGCTACTATGATTACTCCAATGGAAGTGACTAAAGTCAAAACATAAAACAATGTCTTGTACTTGACAATGAAATCCTTCAATCTGTAGAAATTGCCAAACAATACACATAAACCAATAATGATAAAAGCGGAATTCATTAGGAATGCCAATGGGGAATTTGCATTTGGAATTCCCAATTCTGAAATTGTATGAAAAATATATGTGTTAGCCAATAAGTCATTAAAGGAAAATGCACTTATTGCTTCAGCCAAAAGGTAGTATAAGCTACCAAAAATAAAAACAATACCTGGAATCTTAGATTTCATAAACTCACCATTTTATAACAATTAAATAAAAAAAGATAAATTAATATTCTATAGTATTAAAAGCTTTTTCTAATTGTTCCTCCTGATTCATATCCTCTTTCACTTGTTTTACCAATTCCAAATCAGCTTTTGTTTCAGGATATTTAGGAACTGCCTTACATCCTCCATCATCTCTTTTAGAGATTTCAAAGGTTCCAATCTTTTCAGCAATTCTTGTAATCTCCACCTTATCAAGACCAATAAGGGGACTTAAAACAGGAACATCAAGATCCTCTCTTGTAGCTAGGATGTTTGGAAGAGTTTGAGAAGCCACTTGACCTAAACTGCTTCCATCAATAACCGCCTCAGCATGCATTTTCTTGGCAAGTTTTCCTGCAAGCTTATACATTCCTGATTTGCATAATACACAAGTCATCTTATCTGGAGCATCTGATTTGCAGGTGGAGAGATACTCTCCATATTTGACTACCCTTCTCTTAATAGGGGCACCACTTGCATAAAGATTTAACTGATCTATCAAGTCATTGAAGTTCTTAAGTGCTTCTGGGGTTGTATAAGGGTCATTATCACAGAATAATGCAATTACTTGACAACCTCTTTTCATCATTAAATAGGTAGCTACAGGAGAATCTATACCGCTTGAAACAAGTGCAACAACCTTTCCTTGAGTTCCAAGAGGCAATCCTCCAGGACCTGGAATTTTCTCATGAAAAATATAAGTGTCATTATCCCTTACTTCAAGATAGATAGTTAGTTCCGGATTTGTTAAATCAACAGGAGAGGAGTATTTGCGCACTACAACTGCACCTGCAAAAGCTGCCATTTCTTGAGATGAAAATTCATGATTTCCAACCCTTCTGCAGCTAATGGCAAATTTAGTGTTTTCATCTAAAAGTCCTTCCTCGTGAAGTTTTTCTGCATACTTTGATACATCCCTTTCAATATCCTCAAAAGTGGATTTTGTTGTAACAGCTGGAGAATAAGATACAATACCAAATATTCTCTCAAGCTTTTCAATTGCATCATCAAAGTCCTTTGGAGAAATATATATTCTTGCTTGTCTTACTTTAACTTCTGCATCAATTGATGCTCTTATATTATTTGCTAAACGATTTTCAAATCTTTTTCTAACCCCGTCACTTTTTAAAGCCAATTCACCATAACGGGCAATGATTAAATCATGTTTCATAAAATACCTCAATAATTAAAAATTTCATAAAATAAATTGGAATAAAGAATAATTCATAAAATATGATAGGTTAGTCAATAAAATATTTTCTCTTATTATATCTTTATCTTTCTATATATTTAATTTATAGTTTATAAATATAACGATTGTTATAAAAATAGTTAAAAAAATAAAAATAAAAAATAATTAAAAGAATTAATTAATTTTTATTTAAAAGTTCAATAGCTAAATCTAAAGCTTCAGGCATTTTATCTGCATTAGGGCCAGCCCCCTGTGCTAAGTTAGGACGGCCACCACCGCCACCTCCAAGCAATGAAGCTGCTTCCTTAATAATGCCATTTACTTGAACTCCACAGTCTTTAGTAGCTGCTCCAACGATTTTACCATCATTGTTACCGATGAAGACAACATCTGCCTTATCATTATCAGTGAAGTCAGTAGCAATCTTTTGAAGCTCTTTGATATCCCCATCAATGATTTCCTTCAATACTTTCAAGCCATTGATTTCGATTGCATTATCAGCTAAAGTGCTGACTTTCAAATTAGCAATTTCCTTTTGCAATTTAGCGATTTCATTCTTTTGAGCTTTCCATTCACTAAAGAATCTGTCACAAGTCTTAGGCAATTGTTCGTTGGTTACGCTGAATATTCCTGCACTTTCCCTTAGGATTTCTTTATCTGCTTGAATAGAGTCAATAGCTGCAAGTCCTGCTGAGAAATCAATTCTTTCCACACCATCTTGAACCCTTTCAGTCTTATTGATCTTGATTGGGCCCACTTCACCGGTTCTGTCAAGGTGAGTACCTGCACAAGCCTGTACATCAATTCCAGGAATCCTTACAACTCTGATTTGAGAACCAGGAACAACTCCTCCTTGGTATAAGGTGAAACCGTATTCCTTCTCTGCATCATCACGACTTAACCAATTGATATCCAAATCAATATTCATCATCACGTATTCGTTAGCAAGCTTTTCAATTTCATTAAGCTCTTCTTGTGTAATACGCTTGTAATGGGATAAGTCTATACGTGAGCGATCAAGACACTTTTGTGCACCTGCTTGCCAAATGTGCTGTCCTAAAACTTTTCTTGCAGCAGCAATGACCAAGTGAGTACCGGTGTGATGTCTTGCTAAAGTGATTCTTCTGTTCCAATTGATAGCCATATGGAATTCAGTTCCAATATGATCTTTTAAAGTAGCAAATAAGATC
>JAGCBE010000396.1 GCA_017652345.1 Methanobrevibacter sp. | reverse complement strand
TGAATTATATTTAATTATCAAGACTCCTATTTATGCAGGTGATGCTTGTGCTGCTTCTAATGGTAACATCGCTGGTCACATTACATTTGAAATTCCAAGATTCAAATTAAGTCCAGATCTAGATTTAGCTTTCGCTATGAGCTCAAATGTTACTATGTCTCTTTCTGGTATGGCTATGGCTTATACTTCAGGATGCAACGAAAATGGTAGTAAATTAATGAGAATCGTTGAAAACTTAAACGGTCGTTTATGGTACAATGATTTAACAGCTATTTACATTGATCCAGATTTCAATGCTGCTCCTGGTAACATTGTTCCTGTTTATGGTGTTTATAAGAATGGTTCAGTTGTACA
The DNA here is from genome assembly GCA_017652345.1 of Methanobrevibacter sp. The sequence continues at coordinate 1,299 of JAGCBE010000396.1, read as the reverse complement.
ATTAGACAATACAGCTAAATACAATAATGCAAATGCATTAACATTTGCAATTGCTACAGGTGTATTAACAGTTACTTTAAATTCTGGAATTTTAGGAGTAGCAGATACAGATACTATTGCAACTACTGCAACAAGTGTTTCTGAAAGTGGTTTACTTTCTTAATTTAAGAACAGAATAACTGTTTAAAATAAAAAATATAACTTCAAAAAAACAATACAGTGATTAATTTTGCTGTATTGTTTTCTTATGAGGTTATGAAAGGAAAAGAAAATGGGACAAAGAATAATACATCCTTGTATTTTTGCCAAAGGTAATTGTGGTAGTGGTCCTTATATTTGTGATAAAACGAACTGTAATTGTACGTGCCAGTTTTATTGCCATAATGAACACTATTGGAGGCCAACATATCAAATAAAATGTCCAAATTTTTCTACTGTAAAAGTGGAAACAAAAGAAGAGAAAAAAGAAGAAAACAAGGATAATAAATAAAGAGGAAAATAACGATGACAACTTTTCAAATGGTAATTTCTATTATAACTATCACCCTTTCAACTTTATCTCTTGTAGGATTAGGAGTTATCATGAAGAATTTCTGGGACGATAGACACGAAGAAGCAAAAGCTTCTAAAGTGGCAAAAAGAGAAAAAGCTAAGAAAGCAAGACAAGACGAAATTAGGGAAGTCATCAGACAAGAAATTAAGCCTCTCCAAGATGCGATTAATGATGTTGATCAAAAAGTTGGTGATGTTCAAAAAGATGTCAAAGTATTACGTGTCAGCATGGTTACTATTGACCGTATCGTAATGAAAATAGCTTTAGATGGTTATGAAAAACAAGGATATACAAGTAGTTCTGATAGAGCAGCTTGGAAAGAATTATATGATAACTATGAAGACTTGGGTGGAAACCATTTCAAAGAATATGTTGGAGAGTGGAAGAGACGTTTGGAGGCTTTACCTAAGAAAGAAGATGTAATTGTTGAGAAGGCAATAACAAAAAAATAATATAACGAAAGATGTCGTTCCTTGCGACTTTAAATAACAAGCGAGAGAAAAGAATGGCGTTTTTCACCAAATTATGATAAGGAGGAATAGACAGTGGGCGTAAAGAATACGAGTAATGATTATGGAACTGGAAAAACTGTTGTAAGTAGACATCCAGAGATGCCAAATCAATTATCAAAAACTCCCAAAAATTTTAGCAGAGACAACTACTGGTTAAAAGAAACACAAGATCAAGTTGATGCCTACTGGGTTATGAGACCGAATCATGTGGATGTTGAACAAGAAATGCATTTT
>JAGCBE010000050.1 GCA_017652345.1 Methanobrevibacter sp. | reverse complement strand
TGTTTAGTGGCAAGGTCAAAGTAGGTCAGAATTCTGGTGCGAGTCAGAATCTTATTTCTCTAAATCCGGAAGTAAGTCAAAGTCTTGAAGTTGGCCGTTTTGTCATAAATCCGAAGAATGTTGCAGGCGCTGATGTTAATATGATTAATGAGATTATGGGGGATGCTGTTAAAACTGCTAACGGTTTTGTTGGGGAAATTAGGAGAATGGACAGACCTTTAGCTGCATCCTTAAGTTCTCAGATTGACAGTCTCTATCAGGACTATCTTGTTCATGTTGTAAGTTCTAATCATCAATGGCAGTACCTTAAGTTCATCAATGCATTGAATGCTTTGTTTGATAATATTGACCCTGCAAAGTATGTCGATTCCAGTGATAAGCTTAAGAGCTTTATCATTAAGAAGGAGTCTAATACTCATTACTCTCCTCAAAGGTGCATTGATGATATGACCAAGTCACTTGGTATTGCGGATGATTTTGTCCGTGAGGTTAACAAGACCAATAAGGTTTTGGCTAAGAGGATATATGACAAGGCTCATGCTTTATATGATGATTATGTTGCTAAGGTTAAGCAAGGGGCTTATGGAGAGTGGTATTATAGCACTTTTGTTAATAAGTTGAATGGGCTTTTTACTGATTATATTGAGTCCTCTAAGGTTCCTGTGAAGATGGAGAGCGAGGATATTAGCAAGATGTCTAATGAGCAGATTCTTGGCCAGATCGGTGATATGGTGGCTCAGCCTTTGAGTTTCCCTAAGAAGATTATGGATCGTTATAATGAATTGAAGAAGGAGAAGAATCCTGATAGGGATGATTTGATTGACTTGTTTAATGATGTTAAGAGTATCGGACCTTCTGTGCTTCAAAGTTATATTAGATTTAATGCTCTTCAGGGAAAATATCCGTTCTTTGATGAGAAAAACTTTTCCAAGGTTTCTGATGTGAAGAATTTGACAAATATGATTAAGAAGGAATTACAGAGTATTTATTCTGCATTGCCTAATCTTTATTTAAGTTTGAATAAGACATTTGACCTTTCAATCTTGGATGATTCCTCTGTTACTTTGGATGATTGCAATAAGCTTCTTAAGGGTTTAAGGGAATTTACTGCAGATTACTTGAAGTTCCATAGTTTGGATATTAACTGGTATAATAGTTTGTCTAGTGAGTTTGGAAGGGGCCATTCATTTAATTCTTTAAAGACTTATTATGACATTAAGGCTGTTGAGTTGGGATTCACTAAGGATCTTTCTCTTGCTGGTTCAAAGACTATTAAGGATTATATTAGGAGTGAGATGGCTTGGCTGAAGGATAATAATCGGAATCTTTATGATTATTATTTGCATGAGATTTTCAATGATGCGGCTTCTGTTGATGATTATTTCGAGAAGTATGAGTTTGCTTTGACTGAGGATGAGATGGATTCAAGTTATCGCAGTCTTTATTTGTTGATTCAGGAATATATTAAACCGTCTAGGGACCTTCTTGTTAAGATTTCTCCATATTTGTATGACCGTTCAAAGGGTAATATTTACATTGGCAGTATTGAGGAAGCAGGTTCCTTCAAGTTCACTGGTAAGAAGAGTGGTTTTACAATTGTTTTGTTTAATGCGATTAGGAATCTTAATAGTTATTCTCTTAAGCTTAATTTGACTGATATCTTGTTGGATTTCATTATGAGTTCTTCAGAGGATGGAAGTATTACCCCTGGCGTTAAGAAGCAGGTTAAGAATAAGATTCTTAAGCATTTGGGTATTCAACATGAGCTTGATGATAATGAGTTCACATTTTTGGCTGATATTATGGATATGAACCTTAATCATAGGTTGCGTAGTTTGCTCTTGTCTGATTATGTCAAAATTATTAATGCTTATTATAATAGTCAGGATAAGGATTATAGGGATTTCTCTGAATATCAGAGAATACGCTTTGAAGTCTTGAGATATCAAGCATTGTCTTATTATCATGTGACTTGGTTTAAGGAGGAGCTTGATCTTTTGAATAATTTGGAGTCTCTTAGGGCTTATTCTGCCTTGAATGGTTTCCTTGAGCTTAAGCTTATTACCAAGAATCATCATAAGAATATTGCAGGCATAGCTTTGGATAATTCTGTGAGGAATTCTGCTGAGTATGCTGTTTTGACTAATCCGAGTGGGGCTGATGTTGCTGGTTTGAATCATATTAATCTTTATTACTCCGTTTTCAATAGTCCTAATCATCTTCCAAGTGATTTGGAGGGTATGATTGGTGTGATGCAGAGTGATTTGGACCGTTTACATTCTAATGATTATGCCTTGTTCAGATTGATTTGTGATAAGTTCTTAAAATGTAATATTAAGTTCTCCACTTATGTGGCAAATATTGGAGGTACTGATGAACAGATCTTGAATACCTTGACTTCTAAGTATAAGGCAATATATCGTTATTTAGGTGCTTGGAGAAATAATGAAGTGGTGGATTCTATTGAGCACCTTCTTCATTAGTGCTTTTCATCTTGTTCATTAGAAAATGTTTAATTTTTAAAGGAATTTCAAATTCCTTTCTTTTTTTATTATTTTATAAAATAAACCCTCTTTTTTATTGTAAATTATTAATCAGTTTTTTAGGTTTATTATATTAAACTATTCTTAAAATAATTCTTATTTTTATCTATATTAAACTATATATGACTTATTTTTAGTTTTACCACATATGGTTTACTTATCTTAAATATTACTTTTCAAATGCTCATTATTTACTTTTATATGTATTTAAAACCAACTTTTATTCAAGAACTTTTTTAAAAAATATGTAAAGGATGTGGTAAATTGTCTTTAGAAAATAAAAAAGAAAATAAAAACGAAAATATATATGTAAAGAACAGTGTCGATTATAGTCATTATGGTTGCGATGAAGAAAGTGAAATCTTATCTGATTCAGATTGTCTTGATCTTTTGGATGATTGCATTGAAGAGGATGAAATTCAAAACTTTCCCTTAAGTGATGATGTTGATGAATTGGCAATTTTAGGTTTTTTTAATGAATTTGTACTAATGGATATAGGGATAGGAGACTTCATTAGGGAAGTTTATTTTGAGGATTAATTTTCTTTAATTTTCCTTTTATTATTTTATCATCTCTCCATCAGATACTAAGATTTATTAATCATGCAATCAATATTATTATTGATAAGAAACTATTGATAAATTGTTAAATTTTAGGAGTAGTAAAATGTCTGAAAATAAGGAAAATATTAGAACTCAAGAAGAGAAAGATTTAATAATCAATGCACGTAAACCTGAAGGTGAATTAGGAGATCAGCTATTGGATAGAATGAATGAAAGCCATGAGAAACTTGCACAGTGGGGTGTAAGTCATCTGGACATTGAGAAGGATGATGTGATTTTGGATATTGGCTGTGGTGGAGGAGTCAATGTGGAAAGATTCCTCAAAATGACTGAAAATAAGGTTTATGGTCTTGACTATTCTGAAGTTGCTGTGGAAAAATCTATCAAATTAAATCAGGAAGCTATTGATGAGGGTAGATGTGAAATCATTCTAGGTTCCGTATCTGAACTTCCTTTTGATGACAATACTTTTGATATTGTAACAGGTTTTGAAACCGTCTATTTCTGGCCTGATTTTGTAAATGATTCTAAAGAGATTAGAAGGGTGTTGAAAGATGATGGGATAATGTTCATATGTAATGAGGCTATTCCAGATGAAGAGGATGAACGCCAAAAGGAGCTTATTGAATTATTGGAAATGGATATTTATTCAGCAGATCAGTTTGATGAATATTTGCGTGAAGCAGGGTTTTCAGATCTCATTTGCTTCTCACATAGTGGTCCAGACAGTTTAAATAGGGAATTGGTTACTGGATGGATATCTGTTATTGCAAGAAAATAAAACTTAAATTTATTTTCTTCTCTCTTTTTCTTTTTTTAATTTTTATACAAAATCACTAATTTTTCTCAATTACCCTTATCTTTTTTAGTTTTTTTTT
>JAGCBE010000395.1 GCA_017652345.1 Methanobrevibacter sp. | reverse complement strand
GCTTTCTAGATTAAGTGCTTTTACACAAAGCGTTTCAACCAAATCTTAATTTAATTTTTAAACCACCATTTTCTTTTTTTATTCCTTTTCTTTTTATTTAAATATTTAATGTTTAAAAAATCTAAAAAAATATATTATTTTATTATAAACGAACAAATGCTCTATTGAAAAATAGTGAAAAATAGTGAAAAATAGGATTAAATTAAAAAAATTCATTGATAAAAAATATTAAAAATAAAAAAAGTTGAGAAGTGGTTCCGACGAGATTCGAACTCGTGATCCTCTCGTTGTAAGCGAGATATCATACCCCTAGACCACGGAACCATACTACATAATAAATATTGTTAACATCTTATTTAAAACTTTCGATGGAAAAGAATTAAAATAAAAATCCTTTTTTGAATCTAAAAAAAATAAGCGAAAAATGAATGAAATGCAAAAATATCTGATGAAAAATCTTTTAAATAAGCAATATATTTAAAATATAAAAAATAAATAATTAATAAAGGAATTATTTTTTAAAAACTTTTAATCAAGCCCAAGTGCTGATTAAATAAAACAATTCTTAAAACTAACTACATTGACATTAAAATTTGACATTGAAATTAATACTTTTAAAAAGACAAAAGGTGAAAATATGGCATTTGATGAAAATTTAAAAGTTTGGATGGATGGAGAATTTGTAGCATTGAAAGATGCTAAAATCAGCGTTCTCGCTCACGTAGTCCACTATGGAAGTGCAGTATTCGAAGGTATAAGATGTTATGAAACTGAAAATGGACCTGCTGTATTCCGTTTAAAAGAACACGTACAAAGATTATTTGATTCCGCTAAAATTTACAAAATGGACATTCCATTTACTCAAGAGGAAATCTGTGATGCGATCATAGAAACCATTAAGGAAAACAACTTAAAAGGCTGTTACATCAGACCAATCACTTTCAGGGGATTTGGTGAATTAGGTGTAAACCCATTGAACTGTCCTGTCAACACCACCATTGCTGTATGGGAATGGGGAGCATACATTGGAGAAGAGGAAATGGAACAAGGTGCAAACATCGGTATTTCAACCTGGAGAAAACCAGCACCAGGTACCTTACCTGTTCTTGCAAAAGCTGCTGCTAACTACATGAACTCCCAGCTTGCTAACTTGGAAGCAGGAGAGCACGGTTACGATGAAGCTATTCAATTAGACTATCATGGACATGTTGCAGAAGGTAGTGGAGAAAACATTTTCATCGTAGAAGATGGTAAAATCATCACTCCTGATTTAGGTTCTTCAATCCTTAGAGGAATTACCAGAGACAGTATCATGACCATTGCAAAAGACTTAGGATATGAAGTTTCTGAAGAAACCATCTCAAGAGAAAGATTATACTTAGCTGACGAAGTGTTCTTCACTGGAAGTGCAGCAGAAGTTACTCCAATCCGTGCAATCGACAACAGACAAATCGGAATCGGATCAAGAGGCCCTGTAACCAAAGAATTGCAAGAAAAATACTTCGATGCAGTATACGGCAGATCTGAAGACATTCATAATTGGTTAACTTATGTCGAATAGACATGAGTTAATTTAATTTTTTTTAAATCTTTTTTAAACTTAACTAATTTAAAATTCTTATAAAAAAATAAACGAGTTGAAATAATGGACATTATACAAGCAATAATCATTGGACTTGTCCAAGGATTGACTGAATTTCTACCGGTGAGCAGTTCTGCTCATTTGATCTTTGCCCAACAGGCATTAGGTGTTGCTGATGTAGGGCTCGCTTTTGATGTATTATTACATGTAGGAACTCTTGTAGCAGTTATAGTATATTTCTTTAATGATATTGTAAACATGATAAAAGGATTCCTTTTAAGTCTTGTTGATTTGAAGAATGGAAACTTCATAGGGGAACTCAAGAAAGACCCATATAAGAAATTGGCTTGGCTTACAATATTAGCCACTATCCCTATAGGTATTGTGGGAGTCTTGTTTAACGATATCGTTGAATCAATGTTTCAGGGATTAACCGTACCGGCATTCCTATTATTGATAACTGGTTGTCTTTTATATCTATCTCAAAGAATGAACAGCGGCAGAATAGATGTTAGAAACATAACCCTTAAAGAAGCTCTTATCATGGGATGCGGACAGGCATTAGCTATATTACCAGGACTTTCCCGTTCAGGAACCACAATAGCTGCAGGATTGTTTGCAGGATTGGATAAGGAATTTGCTGCTAAATTCAGTTTCATATTATCAATTCCAGCAATTTTAGGTGCAGCGGTTTTCCAACTCAAGGATTTGAGTGGAGGAAGCATTGAAATAGGAGCATGCATTGCAGGATTTGTTGTTGCAGCTATTTCCGGATACTTAGCTATAAGTTTCTTGCTTAAGATCGTTAGAGAAAAAAGCTTGGACATATTCGCTTACTACTGTTGGATTGTAGGAATTATCGTGTTGGTTGGTAGTTTAATACTCTAATCAACTTAAAAAAAGTTTAGAGAAATTTCTCTAAATTTTACTATTTTTATTTTTTCTTAAAAAAATTTTTCATAAAACTCATTTTAATAGCTATTTTTAATTTTCTATTGTAGAAAAATTCAAGATAAAATAAGAAAAAATAATAAGTATTTTTATAAAATTTAAAGTTTAAGCTCTTTTTTATAAAAAAGCTAAAATCAAAAAATAAAGAAAAAAAGTAAATAAAAAAATATATTGTATACAATTTGCATACAATTAAAGCTCAACTTTTATACCCATGATTTCTCTTTTTCCATGAGCAATATCCCTTGCTATTTGAGCTGCACCAATAGCTCCGGATTCACTTGAAATGATTTTGGTTGGGTACTTGTTCTTGAAGTACTTGTTCAACTCTTTTTCAAAATCTACAGGATCTTTCATTGAACCCATAGAGCCTGTAAGAACAATTCCTTCAATTTCATTTTTGCTCACTGCAATCAATCCTGCAATTTCCATAACTACAGTCATTATCATGGTGTCAATAGCTAATTTAGCCCTTTCATCACCATTCCTATAATTCTCTAATAGGTCATCCTTCATGAAAGCGACCTTATCATCAATATTTGCTATCTTCACTGCACCGGCATGAGAGAAACATTCGTTAGCTGTTCTTTTACCCTCATCAATATCTCTGATCATTTCCAAGTCAAGAGGTCCATGAATAACTCCCATCGCACCGCAACAGGCATCAATAGCTCCCTTGATGATTCCATCTTCAATCAGCAAGTCAACGCTGTTGGAACTGATATCCGCTACAATCATGTTTTCCCAATTGGTTTCAAGATAAGCGTTGTAGACAATGCTTATTTTTTCAGGGCTTGCATGATGGGAATAGGCTGCTCTGAACAATGGGTCAAGCCACTCGCAATTCTTATGGATTCCTGGTATCATCAATACAGGCAAATTTGCATTTTCAATTTCTGAATACACTGATGTTCCTCCACCAGTTACCTTACCTGCACCGCCAATTGAAAGGATTCCTCTGTTTTCTACCCTTTCCATTGGAAGAATGGTGCTGATTCCATCCCCCATTGCATAAGTGATAATCATTAATTCAATATCATCCAAATCTACACGCTTGGACAATTCTTCAATAGCTGACACTTTTCCAGCCTTACTATCTTCACGGGATATCTTAAAAACATCAAGAACTTTCTCGTCATCCATTATAGCAAATGAAATTCCAGTAGTTCCATGATCCATACCTACATATACCATTTTTTCCCTCGGATAAGATAATAATCTCGTGTTAAAATAAAAAAATAAAAAATAATCTAAAAAAATCAGTTG
>JAGCBE010000049.1 GCA_017652345.1 Methanobrevibacter sp. | reverse complement strand
CACCTTAATAAATAATTTTATTTTCAGTCAGTTTTATAAAAACTCCAAATCAAATCCAATGCTTCACCAGGTTCCAATGCACCTGATCTTGTTTCCCTTAAAATTCTTTGTATTGAATACCTTTTCATGTATGGGAATTTCTTATGAACCTCATACAACAATGGACATCCGAATCCTTTAATCTTCTTTAAATTATAATGGCTTGTTAAAGATTTATTCTCTAATTTTGCAACGGATAATGAAGCAGGTAAGTTGAGTCTAATAACTTTATGAATTTGGCCTCCATCATCTACATGTTCTTGCCAATTTATGCATTGACTGCCTGTTGCAAGCATGTCACCAAAGATTACAATTGGAATATCATGTTCTATAGCATAATCATAAAGAGTATCCTCAATGACTTTTGAACATCTGCCGCAAGGATGGAATCTGCCAGTGAAAGCCTCTTCAATTATTTCACCATACTCCACTTCAATATATACATGCTTAACATCCAATTCCTTTGTTAGGTTTTCTACATTTTGCTTGAATTGCTTTGGAAGGACAATTGTTCCTGGGTCAACTGTAACTGCAATCGGATTGAAACCTAATTTCTTAGCCAATATAAGTGAAAATGCACTGTCAGTTCCTCCAGATAATGCTACAATTGCAGTTGGCTTTTCCGCTTCAAAATAGCCATATGGCCCTTCATCCAAATCCTTGAAATACTTGTAGAAATTAAATGAATATAAATTATCCAATTTGATCTTTAGAATGTCTATTAAATTGTTCAAAGCTATAAATGAATCATAATCCAAATTATTATTTTCCTTATTTATCTTTACAAAGGAATTTAACTTATTCAAAGAAAGATTCATCCTGTACTCCTTCTGAAGGAAATCAGAATAGCTTTCAACATGGATGCTGCCTATTTCAAGCTCTTCTCTGAGTCTGCCAACAACCCATCCCCCTTTTCCAATGATAGCTGATTTGTCTGGACGGTCATTGGTAATTATCCACATCTCATTAGTATCCTTGTCATATAGAACTTCCTTGATGTCTATACTGACTTTTTCATGACCTATTTCTTTTCTAATCCTGTTTATATGATTTAGAAGAGCATTTGCATCATACACCATAGTTCCACCATATAAGTTTAACAATAGTTATAAAATAATTTAAAAAAAATAATTGAAAATGAAAAACAATCAGATTCCTTGTTTTTCAAATTCCACATCTAAGAATATGTTCATATTGTCAATAGCCAATTGCACCATTTCAGGAGAAGGTCCTCCAGGGACATTTCTTATCTTTACGTTTTCAATTGGGTTTAAAGCATTATGAATCAAATCATCATCAAGATTCAATTTATCGAATCCAAGCTCCTCTGCCACATTGTCAACATAAGCACCATCAATTTCACTTGGATTTACACCTTCAGCAACTGCCTCATTTACGATTCTTCCTACAATCTTATGAGCTGTTCTGAATGGTATCTTTCTTTCCCTTACCATGATGTCTGCCAAGTCAGTTGCAGTTGCAAAGTTAGCTCCTGCCAATTCAAGGCATCTTTCTGTATTGAATGTAACTGTCAAAAGCATATGATTGACTATCTTTAAAGTGTCATAAGCCACATCGCAAGCATTCCATAAATGAGGGGTTATTTCCTGCAAATCCCTGTTGTAAGTGTATGGAATTGCTTTAAGGATAGTTAGAATAGTGATCAATTCCCCATTTACAATAGCGCATTTAGACCTTGCCACTTCAGCTACATCAGGGTTTTTCTTCTGTGGCATGATTGAGGATGTTGATGAGTATTCATCTGCCATTGAGACGATTCCAAACTCATAAGTGCTCCAAAGAACAAGCTCTTCACAGATCTTTGACAAAGTAGTGCATAATGCGCTTAAGTCAAATACGGTTTCTGCAATATGGTCTCTTGATGAAACACCATCCATTGAGTTTTCCAAGTAATCATCAAAGCCTAATAGCTGTGTGGTCAATTCCCTGTCAATTGGAAAACTGGTTGTAGCCATTGCTGCAGAACCTAATGGATTTAGATTTACTCTCTTATAGGTATCATCCAATCTTTGGTAATCTCTCTTCAAGGCTTGTGCATGTGCCATCAAGTGATGAGCTAAAGTAACCGGTTGAGCATGCTGCAAGTGAGTGTATCCAATCATGACAGTTTCCTTATGCTCTTTTGCAAGTTCAAGGATTCCTTCAATGAATTCAAGTATTCCTATTTGAATTTCACTTATCCTGTCTCTCAATAATAATCTTATGTCAGTTGCAACCTGATCGTTTCTTGATTTTGCAGTATGCATGAATCCTGCTTCAGGACCTACAAGCTTTGTTACATAGTTTTCTACAGCCATATGAACGTCTTCAACGGAATGGTCAAATTCAAGGGCATCAAAGCCTTCATCACTTAGCTTATCCAATGCTTCAAGGATCTTATCTGCTATTTCCTCATCTATAATCCCTTGAGCCTTAAGCATTGATGTGTGAGCGTAATTGCATTGAATGTCTGCATCAAAGATAAATCTGTCAAATTCCAACGAAGAGGTGTATACTGCAGCTTCATCGGTCATTTCCTTTTCAAGTCTTCCAGTTCTAATTTTCAAGGATATCAACTCATTAAATTAAATAGTAAATGAAAAATTCTAATTATAATCTTAAATAAGAATTTTAAAAATTCTTTATGTAGTTATATATTATTAAATTTTAGTTTTAATAATTTATATAAATATCTAAAAATTAGAAAAATTATTTAAAAAATAGAATTAAAAATAGTTTAAAAAAATGTTTAAGTAAAAATAATTAAAATAAGTAAAAAAAGTAAAAAGAAAAGAATAAATCTATTCTTTTGCTTTCATTTCAGTGTATCCGCATTTACCACAAGCGAATCTGTCACCGTGGTCAGCCATGAATACGCCTTCACCACAACGAGGACAAAATGGGTTTTTTCTTACGATTTTGTCTCCTTCTACAGTATATAAATCTTTTTTATCAGGCATAATAATATCCTCCTAAACACAAATCATTTATTCTTCCGCTTCATCTTCTTCTTCAGCAGGAGCTTCTGGTTCTTTGTTCTTTTCAATGATGCTTGGTTTTTCAACATCAATTAAAGATGATTCTCTACCGTAAACTTTAGCATAACCAGTTGCTTTAGGTTCACCGTATCCAGGTTGAATGTTGTCTACAACAATCAATTCTTTTTTGGTGTCGAGCATAGCAACTAATTTGCTTTTTACATCTAAAAGCTTAGGAGTTGGTTCTCCCACATATGAAACAAAAAATTTAACTTCAGTTCTATCAAATAAAACGTTTTCTTTCTTTTCAATAATTTCGATTTCCATTATAAAACCTCTTTTTTAGGTTAGAATTTAAATTAATTATAAAATACAAATTTAAATCAGTTCAAAGCCAATAGAACGACTATTCCTCATTGAAAAAAGTCATAAGTCTTTCAGCTTTGTCTTTTCCTTCGCAAACATTTACAAAGACCAATCCTTCATTTGGCTGGCCATATAGAATAACAGCATCTTCAGGTG
>JAGCBE010000394.1 GCA_017652345.1 Methanobrevibacter sp. | reverse complement strand
GAGTCTCTTAAGGCTGCCCAGCTTTTTGCTGAAGGTGCCGACTTGCATGCTGCAGCAGTTATCATTCCTGGTGTGAATGATGGTGCAGTGCTTCAAAACACCTGTGAAAAATTGGAATAGTGGGGTGCAAAGGCATTGATGATGATGCGTTTTGCAAATAGCTATGATCAAGGTTTGATTTTAGGAAATGAACCTGTAGTTGAGGGAATTGTTCCTCATGAGCCACTTCAATTTGAAGAGCTTGTAAAACAAATCAATAGTGAATATAATCTTAGAGTTACTGGAACTCCTTTATCAGATCCAACAATTGGTGCACCATTCATTTTAGCAAAAGATGAGTATGAGGAATTTTTAGGAATCTTGCCTCAAGTTACTGGTGAAGCTACACTCTTAACCTCAAAAATCGCAGCTCCTTTCTTGAAGAAAATCTTTAACAAGATAGCTCCAGACAATGTAAATGTTGTAGCGACCAAAAAGGACATCGCATGCCTTATGACAAAACAAGACCTTGAGGTTTTGGATTTAGATGACATAAAGGATGCAGTCATTCTTCCAGGAAGGGCTTTCATTCATCAGATGGATGCAGAAAGGATTCTAAGCCAAGATGGAAAAAGCCGTTTAGTAGGCTATGGTCCTGATACCTTAAGTGTTGATGGTGAATTAAGCAGCGGCATGAGTGAAGAGGAAGTAATTGAACATGAACTCGGTTCATTCATTGATCTCATTCAAGCCATTAATTTCTTTGGTATGAAAAGGGCATTTTAAATTTCAACTTTTTTCTAAGGTTTTTTTAATTTTTTTATAATTTTCATCATAATTTTGATTTTTTTATTTTTCTTTTAATTTTTTATTTTTTTTATTTTTTTAAAAATTTTTTAGAAAAAATCACTAATTTTTTGTATTACTAAAAGTATTACTTTTTTTTAAAATAAGTAATATTTGAAATTTTAACGATTTTTAATTTTTTTCTTTATTTTCTCTTTTAAAGTTCATATTATGTTTATTTCAGATATTAGGATTAAATTAATAATATTTTTAGCTATAAAACATAAATATTATAAATTTTTAAATTTAATCCATTTTTATGAATTTAAAAAAGTATTACTTTTCAGCATTTCTATAATAAAAAATTTAAAAAAATTTATTACTTATAAACCTTTCTATTTAATTCTTAAACGAATGTTTATATTATATTTTAAATAAACTAATATCTGTATACCAAATAGCTGGCTATTGCAAAAATTTTGCTGGATAGCTTACTCACTAAAAACTGAAATGGTTTTTGTTGAGTGGTATATTAACTCTATTTATTTAGGAGGGAAAAAATTGGCAAAGTTTGATGATAAAGTCGATTTATACGACGACAGAGGTTCATTAGTCGAAGCTGATGTACCAATCGAAGCTCTAAGTCCGTTACGTAACCCTGCTATTAAGAACATTATTAGCGGTGTTAAAAGAACTGTAGCTGTAAACTTAGAAGGAATCGAAAAATCTTTAAAAACTGCTTCCGTCGGTGGAAGTAAATCTAAAATCTTAGGTAGAGAAATGGATCTTGACATCGTTGCTCATGCAGATTCCATTAACGCTGCTGTAAAAGATATGCTTCAAGTAACTGAAGACGATGATACTAAATGTGAAGTACTCTCTGGTGGAAAAAGGATTTTAGTCCAAATTCCAACTATCAGATTAGACTCTTCCGCAGAATACTCCGTAGCAACCTTAGCTACCGCAACTGCATTAACTCAAGCTATTATCAAAGAGTTTGACGTAAACATGTACGACGCAAACATGGTAAAAGCTGCTATCTTAGGAAGATACCCACAATCTGTAGAATACATGGGATCCAACTTAAAAACCATGTTAGACGTACCACAAAAATTAGAAGGTCCAGGTTACTCCTTAAGAAACATTAAAGCAAACGACTTCGTAGCTGCTACCCTTAAAAATACTTTACAATCCACTGCTCTTGCAAGTATTTTCGAACAAACTGCAATGTTTGAAATGGGTGACGCAGTCGGTGCATACGAAAGAATGCACTTATTAGGTTTAGCTTACCAAGGTTTAAACGCTGACAACATGGTATTAGGTCTCGTACAAGACAACGCTAAAGAAGGAACTGTTGGTTCCATCGTACAAGACACTATTGCTAAAGCTGAAGCAGATGGTGTAATCGCTGTAGAAAAAGAATTAACTGGATACAACATGTACGCAACTAGTGACGCAGCTAAATGGAACGCATATGCTGCTGCTGGATGTACTGCTGCTATTATGGTTAACGTAGGTGCAGCAAGAGCTGCTCAAGGTATTCCATCAACTATTTTATACTTCAACGACAACATCGAATTCGCTACCGGTTTACCTGGTATTGACTTCGGTAGAGCTGAAGGGGTAGCTGTAGGATTCTCTTTCTTCTCTCACTCTATCTATGGTGGAGGAGGTCCTGGTTTATTCAACGGTAACCACGTAGTAACCAGACACAGTAAAGGATTTACTATCCCTTGTGTAGCTGCAGGTATGGCATTAGATGCTGGTACCCAACTCTTCTCTCCAGAAGCAACTTCTGGATTAATTAAAGAAGTATACAGTGAGATTGACGAATTCAGAGAACCACTCAAATATGTTGCTTTAGCAGCTGCTGAGATTAAAGGTGACATCTAATTATCGAATTAATTTTTGTTAATTAAAATCTAATTTAAAATTCACAATACACAATAAATATTTAAATCTTCGGATTTGAATAACTGAGGTTAAATAATGGATATTGAAATATTTCCACACAGAATTTTAGGTACAGACACAACTGAAAAATTATTGAATGATCTTGAATCTTTAGATTCAGTTAAAAGAACTGTAATTCAAGGACCAAGACTACCTCCACAAGATGAAATTGATCGTCTTTATGGTGATCGCAGAGTCATTGTGGTAAGTGGTGAAGAAGTTGAATT
>JAGCBE010000393.1 GCA_017652345.1 Methanobrevibacter sp. | reverse complement strand
CACAGATAAATATATGTTAAAAACTATGATATAAATTAATTTATTTAACTTTAGATGAATTTAAGAAAAATTCTTCGGCATTATTCTAATTAAATGAACACAAATAGAAAAAAAGTAGATGAAAGAATAATCATCTACCTGACTGTAACGGTTGTTGTTATTGTGTCTTTGCTGTAGTTTAAATCAAATATTACCTCAATTAATATTCAAAACGTTATTTTCAAAAATAAGCTGTCAATCTCTGATGGACAGGTTTCAACGAGCAAAACGGGTCGAAATAGGCATTTGAACAACCTCGCCTTATAGAAGGCGAGGATTCCTAGATTATTTTTTTCACTCAATCGGTTTATTGAGTATTTTCTAGGCTATCCCCAGGGTTCCACCGGTTCAATATATTAATAGAAGCATTTACGTCCCTATCAAGTTCTTCGCCGCATTTTGGACAAATCCATTTTCTTGTTTTAACATCTAATTCCTTGTTTATGTGCCCACAGTGGTGACATGTTTTACTGGTGTTTTTTGCATCAACAAAAACTACTCCCTCTGCTGTGGGTTTGTACCATTCAAATTTGTTTTTTAGCCGTTCTATGAACTGAGATAGTGGGAAGACCATATTTTGTTCTCCCCCTATGAGGATTTTGATAGTGGCGTAATTTTCTTCGAAAACAATGGTATCGTATTCTTTTACTAGATTATATGTTAGTTTTTCAATATAATCTTTTAGTTTATTGGTTCTTTTGTTGTACCATTTTTGTAGTCTTTTTTTTAGTTTTTTCCATCGGCGGCTTAGTTTTCTGCATTTGGACATTAGTTTGTTTACGTGTTTAATCATTTGGTTTTCATGATTTATATCGAAAAACTCTTTAGTGCCGTCGCTTGTTACTAGCCAGCCGTTTATGTTGGAGTTAATATCGCAGCCGATATTTTTACCAGTTAATGGTAATATGTTCGGGGAAATCTGTGGTTATGTTGATTATATGCATAGTAATGTATGCCGTCATAGGCGATTGTGATGTTGTTAAACTTAATATCACTGCTATTCAATAGTTCACGGTATTCGGGACTGGTTCTGAACCTTACTTCACCATATCTTCTTAAAGACACTTTATTTTTGTTTATGATCTTTTTATTTGAGGGTATGCTTTGTCTGAAGCTGTTGCGGTTTTCTTTTTTGCTGTGGAATTTAGGATAATTAAAATGAGGATTTTTTAAGAAATTATCGAATCCACGGCTTAAATCTCTTACTGCTTGCTGTAAACTGGTAGATTCCATAGCATCCAGATATGGCAACTTTTTTTTAGATGCCATCATCAAACTATTCAAAAAAGTATAAGTAGGACGGATACTATCATCCTCTTCATATAAAGCATTGTATTTACCTAAGGTTTCATTGTATGCTTTACGTACACAACCGAAATTCTGATGAAACCCTTCACGCTGCTCACTATTAGGCAGAATTCTAACCACAACACCAACAGTCCGTTCATCCATAAAAAATCAACACAACCATTATTTTTTACATTCCAAAAAACAACCCATAATATATTATTCTTCTTCAAAAGAAAAAATAAAAGACATTTCAGGTTTTTATAATATACAATTAATACACCCAACATATAAACAAATTTGGTGAGAGCATTTGAAAAGTATGTGCGACGGGATAGGGTCTCCTTTTTCCCTACTCTTGTATCAGTGAAAGACCCCTTATTATGGGTTCTTTTAATCCCTGTTGTGTTGGGATTTCCTCCTGTGAAATTTCTAATTTGGTAACAAGTCTAGGAAGTTGCATGAGCAAAATGTCTAATGAAACACTAGTATCCAGTGTTATCAAGGCTAGAGGAAGAATAAGAATGGTTAACTAAAGTGAACGAATGCAAGCATCGTGACAACTGCCGATAAGTGGGATACAAAGCACTATAATGAGTGATATTATCGATTGCAATTAGGAAATAAGTCCTATACTTATACTTATAATACACAACCCGTAGAAGTGCCGGTGTAAAGTTCGAACCTTACCTTATT
>JAGCBE010000392.1 GCA_017652345.1 Methanobrevibacter sp. | reverse complement strand
GTATTATATTTGACACTTACTTTACATTACTTGACACCCCATTTGACACCTAGTTTACACAAATAAAATCATTAGTTGACACATACACTAGACACATATACACAATAATACTAGGACACAAGATTAACAGTATAAAAGACATCAGTTGACAATTTAAGTGTAAATCTAAATAAAAGTTTTAAAAAGTTAATGAAAATCGTTGACTTTATACCTTAATATGATATAATGATATTGTGAGGTGATAAGAAATGACTAATGCAGAAATGATGCTTAAAAGATTAATGGAAACAATAACAGAACAAAATGCTAAGGAGGTGATAAGTAATGAAGAAAGCAATAAGTAATATATTGTGGGAATTAATACCACATGAAAATAAATATATTATAACAGAAAAAGATATATTAGATTACATAACTAATTTACAACAAGAAAATGAAAGATTAAAAGAAAAAGTAAAACATTATGAAGAAACACAAACATTTGGTGATTATGTAAAAGAAGTAAATTTATTGGTAGATTATAAATCAAGAATAGAAAAAGCAGTTGAATATATAGAAAAACATAGAAAGGTATATAAATTAGGTGTAAATCAAGAAACAGATGAGTTTGATTATATATCAACAAGTCCACAAGAATTATTAAATATTTTAAACGGTAGGTGTGATGAATAAATGAAACTAAAAACATGGGTAAAATATTTACTAGGTGTATGGTGCACATTAGATATATTTCTAATAGTATTATGTTTATATATGTTAAGATTAGTTGAGATAGGAGGTATTTAAAATGGCTAACGGAATATATAATAGAGATAATTACGAAGAATTGAAAAAACAAGTTATTAAAACTAATAAAGCCATTTCTAGAATAGAGAAACAATATGGAGAAAATTCATGGGGTATTAATAATCTTTATAATAAGTTAAATAATGATGTTTTTAAAGGTGTTACTAAGAGTGGTAAAATAAGACTAAATAAAAGTATGTCAGATATACAATTAAAAGCAATAGAAAAGGCAACTATCAGTTTTTTAAATAATAAAAAGACATCAACATTAACTGGAATTAAAGGTGTTATAAAAGATGTTAAATCATCTTTAAAAGCTACTTATGGTGATATGGGCAATAGGTTAACAAACAAAGAAGTTAATATGTTATATAATTTAGTAGAAGATAAAGATAAAAGAAGTATAACAGAACAAATTGGAGCTAGTGAAGTTTGGGCTACCATTATACAAGCTAAAGAGCAAAAATTAGACTATAATAATTTTGAGGATTTAATTAATAGGAGAAGTAGTGCTAATATTAATGATTTAGATGCAAAAGCATTTTTAGAAGATATTTATAATAGATATATAAGTTGATTTATTATAAGAAATATTCTTATCATGAATCTAAAATAATAGGTAAAAGAAATAAGAAAATAGATAACAACATTTATTCTTTTGATATAGAAACTACTTCTTATTTAAAATTAGATGGAAAAATCTATAATGCTAGTTACTATGAGAATCTAACAAAAAAAGAAAAAGAAAGAATAGAATATTATAGCATAATGTATATATGGATGTTTTCTATAAATGATATTGTCTATTATGGTAGAACATGGAAAGATTTAAAAGAGTTTTTAGAATTGTTAGCAGAAAATATACCAGAGAAAAAGATAGTTTTCGTACACAATTTATCTTATGAGTTTCAATTTTTAAGAGGTGTCTTTGACTTTCGTAATGTTTTTGCACGTACACAAAGAAAAGTTATGAAATGTTTTCTACCTTATTATAATATTGAATTTCATTGTACTTATTTTATGACTAACATTGGACTTGATAAGTTAGCTAATACTTTTAAACTACCAGTTAAAAAGTTGGTAGGAAATTTAGATTATGATATAATAAGAGTACCAACTACTAAGTTAACTTCTAAAGAGTTAGCATATTGTGAAAATGACTGTCTTATTTTGTATCATTATATAAAATTAGAGTTAGAAACTTATTTACAAGTAAATAAAATACCAATAACTAGTACTGGTAAAGTTAGACGTGAATTATCTGATTTAGTTTATAAAGATATAGGATATAGACGAAATATGAGAAAATCAATTAATACTGATCCTCATATCTATAACTTATTATTAGAATCATATCAAGGTGGATATACACATGCAAATTGGATTTATACAGATGAGATACTTGAGAATGTTGATTCATACGATTTCACATCTAGTTATCCATACGTAATGGTAGCATATAAATATCCAGCTACTGAGTTTATAAAAGATAATGTAAAGACAGTAGATGATATGTATAGGTTATATGCTTATCTATTAGTAGTTAGATTTAAAAACTTAAAATGTAGGTATTACAATAACTTCATATCAAGTAGTAAATGTAGATACATTAAAGGTGGAAAATATGATAATGGTAGGTTAATGTCAGCTGATGAGATAGAAATAGTATTAACTGATGTTGATTTCAAGTTTATATTAAAAGCGTATAGTTGTGAATATGAGATAATAGAAAGTTATAGTGCATTATATAAGTATCTACCTAAATTATTAATTAACTTTATATTAGATAAGTATGTAAAGAAAACCGAGTTAAAAGGTATTGAATCTGAGGAAGTTAATTATAATAGAGTTAAAGCTATGTTCAATAGTATATATGGTATGACTTGTACTAACACTATTAGAAATGATGTTTTATATGATAATGTTAAAGGGTGGTATGAAGAAGAATTAACTAATGAAAAGATTCTGGAATTATTAGAAAAAGAAAGAAAAAAAGGTTTTCTATCGTTTTCTATTGGTGTATGGGTTACAGCTTATGCTAGAAATAATCTTTTATCTAATTTAATAAAATTAGATTCACATCAAGTATATGCTGATACGGATTCTTTAAAACTTTTAAATGGTTATGATAAGAATATAATAGATAATTATAATAAAGAAGTAGTAGAAAGAATTGAATATGTTTCTAAAATGTTAAATATCCCTATTGAAAAGTATAGTCCTAAAGATATTAAGGGGGAAAAACATTTATTAGGGGTTTTTGAGTGTGAAACAAAAAAAGGTGATTTATTTACTTATAAAAGATTTATAACTCAAGGTGCTAAAAAGTACGCTGTAGAAGATTTTAGTGGTAACATTAAAATTACAGTTGCTGGAGTTCCTAAGAAAGAAGGTGCTAAGTGTTTATCTAAGTTAGAGGATTTTAGAGATAATTTAGTTTTTAAAAGTAGTATAACTGATAAGCAAACAATAGTATATTTAGATGAGCAACTAGAAAATGAGCTAGTAGATTATCAAGGAAATAAATATAATAATACTGATAAAACTGGAGCTTGTTTAATACCTTGTAGTTATGAGTTAGGAAAAAGTATTGAATATGCAAATTTAATAAGTGATGAATCAAGCAAAAGAGCAATATATATGGAGGAGATTAAAAATGAATGATTATCAATTTATAAAAGAATTTACAAACATAACAGTTGCTAGTATCTGTAAAAAACTAGGTATAAGAAGTTGTAATGTTTTTAATGGACAAACAACGGATGAGAATTATAGAAAAGTTAAAAAGGAAATAATAAGAGAGTTATTAATATTAATGATACAAAATAAACCAGAAGATATGGTTACACTAGCTTTATATGATGAAGTTATTATGAAACTTGAAAAAGAAAATAAAATGTTAAAGGAGATGATATAATGGATGTTATGGATGAAGAAGAATCAATGGTAGCACAACTTATAAAAGAAAATGAAAAATTAAAAGAAGAAATTAAAATGATAACTAATGAGATATGTGGTTTACATAATCTAGCAATAGGTTTACATATAACTGATGATTTTGATGATATTGAGGAAATATGAAAAGAGAAATAAAGCATTATAACATAGATAATTTAGTAAGTAAAAATGCTGATATTAATATTCTTTTTGGAGAAAGAAGTAATGGTAAATCATATCAATTAAAGCATAAAAGAGCTGTTATAAAATACCTTGAAACTGGAAAAAGATTTATTCTATTACGTAGATTTAGAGAGGAAATAACATCAACTGGTATAGAGCAATATTTCCAAGATGTAGATGTAGAGGGTTTGACTAAAGGTAAATATGACTGTATCATCCAGTATCGTAAACAAATATATTTAGCTAAGTATAATATACAAGAGATGAAAGCTGTTAAAGGTGAAAAGATAGGTTATGCTATGGCTTTATCAACAGAGCAAAATTTCGCGGGTGGTTCTTTCTTAGATGTAGAAGATATTATCTTTGAGGAATTTATGACTAGAAGTAGATATTTAGTTGAAGAACCTACTAAATTAATGAATCTTTATGCAACAGTAGATAGAAAAAGAGGTACTACTAAATTATGGCTTGTTGGTAATAGTATTTCAAGAGTATGCCCTTATATTTATGAGTGGGGATTACATGAGATAATAAGTAAACAAAAACAAGGTACTATTGAAGAAAAGATAATTGATTCAACTGGTGATGATAAAGTAAAATTGGCTATTGAGTTTTGTGAGTCTACTGGAGTAAGTTCTCATACTATTGGATGGAGTAAAGAGATGATGAGTGATGGAAGTTGGCAAAGTAGTCCACAACCACATCTTCCTAAAAGCTATAAATGTTATAATGTATGTTTTAGATTTATATTTCAATTTCAGTCTTTTAGATTTATATCAGAGTTTTTACAAGATAAGGAAGAAAAAGATAAAACATGTTGGTTTATTTATCCTATGGATGATAAAAAAGAAATTAGAAAAAATACACTAGTCATATCAGATAAAATAGACATTAATCCATATTGGCAAAGAAACATTTACGATATAACTATTAAAAATGAAAATTTAAAAAACTTATTAATGACATTTCGTGAAGATAAAATATTTTATTGTAATGATTTAGTTGGCACAGATTTTAAACAAGTAATAGATTTTAGTATAAGAAGATAAGGGTGTTTTGATTATTAAAAGGAGATAATATGAAAGAAAAAAGATATATTTTAATGACTATAGAAAAATCTAACTATGATAGTTTTGAGAGGTACTTTTACAGATTATTTAACAATTACAAAGAATTACAGCATCATTTAATAAAATTTAATAATATGCCTAAATATATAATATTTGAGGAAACTAATTTAAAGAAAGATAAATCTTTTAAAATAGATAAAAGGTTTGAGGGTAGTAGTTTTATGAATAAATTATATTTACTTCTAAAGAATTTAATAAGTGGAAAAACATTTTTTAAGTATTTTGAAACTGAGTTTGAGATGGACAAATTTAAAAGGAAGTTGAAATTTTCTAAAAAACTTGCTATTATAGAAGATAGTAGGGAGATGATGTTAGATTATGATAGATAATAAAGATAATGAAATAATACTATGTAAAGGTATTAAATTAGATAGAAATTATGAAAACGTACTATCTTATAGTGAATCTGATATGGTTACTTTATGTCGTAATAATGCAATTTATCAAGCTGATAAATACAATTTTATAGAAAAAGCAAATAATAAAATAGTTTTGTCTCATCCATATTCTAGTGCCATGTATTCTAATTATGTAGCTTTTAAAAATCCACGTTTTGGAAATAAATGGATTTTTGCATGGGTGACTGATGTTAAATTAATTAATATAGGAAGTACTGAGATAACTTTTGAGGTAGATGTATGGAGTACATGGTACTCTAGATTTAGTGTAGGAAAAGTATTTATAGAAAGAGAACATGTAGATGATGACACTATAGGAAAACATACTATTCCGGAAAATTTAGAAATTGGAGAATATATATCTCAAATTAAAAACAATTCAGAAAGTGACCCTAATTTAACTAACATGTATTATTTATCTGATGTAGTTATAATAGCTGGAGTCACTACGCTTGGTTTAGATTATGCTATTCCACTAAGAGCGCAACAAAGTCAATATAATGGTATATATAGTGGACTTTATTATTTAGCTTTTAAAACGCCTAGAGATTTTAATTTATACTTAGATGAAGTTCATCAAAATATAAGTGATGATAATATTGCTACATTATTTGTTTGTCCTTATACGATGTGTGATTTTATTTCATCTGACTGGGATTCAACTACCTATGATTTTGAGTTTGCTTTTGTTCCAACTAGTACTGTTGCAACTGATTTTGGTGATATTGGTTACCCTAAAGCCGACCACTTAGATAATGATTATTTCCCAGTTAATAATAAATTGTTAACATTTCCATATTGTTTTTTAAATATAACCAATAATGGTGGTATTGTAACTGATTATCATTATGAATTATTTAATGGAAATAGTTGTGGTTTTAATTTAAAGGGTACATTAGGTGTGGGATGTTCTATAAAATTATATCCAGTAGATTATGCTGTTAAAGGTACTGGAAGTAGTACTCTTGGTAATAAATTATATTCTATGGATGCTGGTAAACTACCAACTTGTACTTGGTTAAATGATGCGTATACTAATTGGCTAACATCTCAAGCTGTTAATATTCCTTTAAATATTGCTGGTAGTATTTTTTCCGGAGTAGCAACTGGAGGAGTAGCTGGTGGTATTGTAGGTGGTTTTGGTAGTATCGCTAATACCATGGCTAGTGTATATGAGCATAGTTTACAACCTCCTACAGCTAGAGGTGGAGTAAATCAAGGTGATTTAAATTTTTCACAAAAAAATACATTTAACATTTATCCTATGACTATAAAAAAAGAATATGCTATTGTTATAGACAGGTATCTATCTAGGTTTGGTTATAAGGTAAATGAAGTTAAACAACCTAATTTAAAATCTAGAACACAATTCAACTTTATTAAAGTCGGTGGTATGGATGAATTAATAAGTGGAGATATACCAGCTAATGATTTAGAAAAAATTAATGAAATATGTAGAAAAGGTGTTACAATATTTCATAATTATACTAATTTTGGAAATTATACTATATCTAATCCTATTGTAAGTTAAAATAAAAAAAAAAGACACTTAATTGTGTCTTTTTTATTTTACCAATTAACAGGTGTCCATGTTGATGGGTTTCCACTAGCTGTACATAACCAAGCATAAGGTGATTCATTTGTAAAAGATGGAGTACTATTTTTAAGTAAAGAGCCTTTAGGGTAATAACCCTCAATAGGGGATGAAGAAGCATAACCCTCAACTCTCCATGTTGTAGTACTTCCATTATTATATAATACTTTTATAACACACTCTCTACCATTAATCAATGATCTAAATTCAGAAGCAGATGTTATATTAATACTATCACATCTATTATTAAAACTGAATAATGTTACTGGTAATGTAACAGTTGTGTCTTTAAACTGATGTTTAATTGTTACACAATTAGGACAAGTTCCACCTGTACCAGACATTTTTACGTTTAACTCATGTAAATAATCTTCTGCAAAAAGTTCATTGTCAATTACATAAAATTTAGTATTTGTATATTGCTGTGAATTACCTTGATTAGCATTTATCATTATACAAGAAGTATCTGAGATATTACTTTGATTTATTATATTATTTTTTATAATAACTTTCTTTTGAATATCAGATGTATAATATGGTGTAATGTTAAAGTAAAATACACGTCTAACACTTGCAGTTGGATTATGTAAACAACATCTTGCAAAATTATTATTATTAAATATTAAATTGTTAAATACTGGTAAATTATCTATATCACTTAAATCAATAAAATTTCTTCTAAAATCATGTATATTATTATTTTCAATATCTATATTTTTAATGCATCTTGTTTTAAATGAATAATCACTAGGGCTATTAACATTATTAGTATTTGTAATATTAGTAGAACAATTATTATTTTTAAATATTAATTGTTCTATTGGTAAATGACTACTTGAAAAACTTCCCTCATCTGTTGAAGTATGAAATATATATTCATTAATATTAATATTGTCACCTAATAATATTACATTATTATCGTGTATATTTAAAGTGTCAATTTTAGTATATGTATAAATCCATCCATTGACGAAAGAGTATATATCAACTGCTATATTATTAGATATATTATAAATTGCTTTAGGTTGTGTTAATGCACTTCCGGTACAATTCATAAATTGACTTATTTTATATACTTCATTACCAATTACATTTGTAAAAGTACTTTGTATATCAAAAGCAGTTCCATCACTTAAAGTATCATTATATAATTTACAGTTTGAAATATTACAATATTTAGCATTAATAAATAAACCTGAAAAATCTGTTGTAGCTGTATTTACTTCTTTACCGAAATTATGCATTATTATATTATTAGCAGTAAATGATTTTCCACCTGTTACAACAATAACTTGGTGTGATGGTATATTCTCTATATTTAAATTTTCAACAATTACATTACCATTTTTTTCTGGTGTCCATGGTGTTACGGTACTGGTTGTTATTCTAACAAATTGTCCGTCAATAGTATCTCTCACATTTAAACTTTCTTGTTCAATGTCAGTATATACAACTTTAAAATCTTTAAATGTAATAGTACCATTAACACTATAAAAATCTACTCCACTAACACGCATATTGGTAAATACTGCTCCTACATCATATCTATTAGTAGTTAAATTATAACCTAATCTATTTGAATTATATAGGAAAATACTTTCTTCACCCTCACCAATAACACTTAAATTATCAATTATTTCAAAGCAACCCCAATAATCACTATATTTATGATTTCCATCATTTAAGCCTCTAGGGTCACCACTACTAATATAGTATGTTCCTTTTGGTATAAATAAATTACCTTGATTCCTTTCTTTTAAATAAGCGATGGCTCTACGAATGAAAGGTGCATCATCTGTAATACCGTTACCAGTAGCGCCGAATTTTCTTATATTTCCACTACCCTCTATATATTCAGCTATATAGTCTTGATTAATTTCAAAAGTAACCATATTATCAGCAGTTTCATTATCATTTTTATTTCTAATTATATAAATTGCGCCACCCCTATCACCTTTAGTATAAAATCCTAAAGTCTTAGCATAGCTACCATCAATTAAATTAGTAGATTCTTTCATACTTTCTACATTTTCAAAAATAAATAATGCTTTACTATTTAAATAATCTGCTACTATTTCTTGTAATGTTCCATCACTAGCCATTTCATCTAATTTATTGTTAACTTCATCTTGTAAATCTAAATTATTTATATAGTTTTCTAAGTCTGTTAATCTTTTATTAAAATCTTCATTATCTTTAGCAAATTGTTTTACATACTCTAACATTTTACAAAATAATTCATAATCAGTTAAAGCATCAAAATCATCCTCTAAAAAAGGAAAATTTTCTAGTACCCAGTTTCTAAATATCATATTATCACTCCTTTCTAGTCGGCTAAGCCATAAAATAAGATATTTAAATCTTTATAAATCAAAGTCATTATTTTTGATTTCTCAGTTTGCAAGTATTTTTGATATAAATCCATTTTATCAATACCACTTCGTGTTTCAGTTTCACGTGAAATATTAGAGCTTGTTCCATTAGTTCCATTAGTACCATTATTAGTTGTTTGATTAGTAACATACTTTCCATCATCAATATCTGATAATTCATTCATAGGATATTCAGCATATTTACTTTTCATTTCATTAGCACTATTTAATGTACTAGTTCCATTATCTGTTCTATTTCTAGTGATAACTTCACCATCATTAAACAAGTTATAATCAGCTAGTGAATCGAACATTATATTATAATATGGTAATATTTCATTAAGTTTATTTTCTAGAAAAAGTTGAAAAGCTGTAAATGTTTCTTGTCCTATTCTTCTCATTATAAAATGATTAAGAATCTGACACTCAAAATCTTCTTTATTAACTTTACTAGATAATGGATAATCAAAATCAAAAATCTTTTCTCTAGTTGCTTTTGCTAAATTTCTAATTTTAGTTTTTTCTAGAGTATCATAATTAGCTATTGAATTCATTATTGCGTAAAGTGTTGGAGGTTTAGGATTCATCATCAAGTCTGTTTGTATCTGATTCATTGGATAAGTTGGATTCAGTGTCCATATATTCATCTTCAATTCCTCCCTCCATAGTTAATGTAGTAGGTAGTCCATCATAATATTCTACCTCTAAATTTAGATTCCATAATTTATTGATTTTATCTATTGCATCTACTCTTGCATTAAATCTTGTAAACCTACTTGCTATTGTTCCAGCTTGAGATATAAATACTTCATCTTTTATATTACGTTCTTTCTTTTGAAAACTTGAGTTAGCTACTCCAATTAAACGTAAAAACTCGTTCCATATTTTATCTTTTTGTTCTGATAACTTATCACTAACAAACGGAGCTGGTGCAAGTATTCCAGTAGTTTCTTCTAAATCAATATTATCATAGGTAACTATTGCCTCATTATTAGCTGATATTCCATCTATTAAATCTTCAATAGTTTTCTTATTTTCCGACTTAGTTTTCCATAATCTATTTGTTCTTTGCTGAGCAATATTTATATCTATTGTTCTTTGTATCTGAGCTGTACGTTCTGCATATTGTAAGATATCATAAATAAGAGCTTGTTTACTTCTATTATCGTACATTATAACATATTCACCAGGATTAAGTTCTCTAGTATATCCGTTTCTTCCAATTACTTGTATTACTATTGGGCGTCCGTATAAATCCAATTTTCCTACGTTCATAAATGGAAGTGCTAATAATCCTAAATACTCATCCATAAAAAATGCTATTCTACCTTTGTAAACAAGTTCATGATTTACATACGAATAATCCATAAATGGTGCTACTTCGTTCAGATTTTTAATATTAAATACATTTTCAGCAAGAGACACATATTGTCTTTTATACATATTTGTTGTTTTAAAATTATCTATCTGAGTTATAGCATTTCGTCTACTCATATAATCTCCTTTCTTTTATTAAAAATAAAAGGGAGCTTTTAGTTGCTCCCTATTTGCAACTTAGAGTTGCTTATTTTATGGACCTGGTGTTACTGGTGTACTAATTGTAGCTGTATCATTAACACTAGTATCATAAACACTAGTAGCAGTTACTGTAAATTCTAAATCATTAGCTACGCCACTAGCAATTTTTAGTACTCCAGATTCATTAATAGTTACACCCTCAACTGGAAGTTCAGTTGTTGAATCAACTACAGACCATGTTACAGCTTTATTAGCAAATCCTACAGTTACAACTGAAGCTGATAATTGTAGACTTTGTCCTTGTAGTACAGTTCCACTAGATGGACTAACAGTCACACTAGTTACACTAGGTGTAGTATCATCAATAAATACTACAGCTTGCTCAAAAGGACTAGTTGAGAATACTCTCCAAGCATGTAAGAAATGATTATTTTCTAGAGTTGTAGGATTATAGAACTCAGTTTCTTTGAATTCTGCATCAGTATCAAGTGCATAAATATAATCCATAAACCACTCACGTGAAATAACTACAGCTTTTACTTTAGCTAGTTCAGTCTTTTCACCATCAGTAAATGGTACATAAGCATCTCCTAGTAACTCTGTTAATCTTTCAGAATCAGTTTCACTAAATCCATCAACTAATTTAAGTTGAGTTTTTAGTTCAGCATCATTTCTAAAGTAACTTGTAGCAAGTACTTCAGTAGACATAACTCCCTCAAAGTCAGTATCCATAATAGTAATTAAATCTTCAAATCTATTAGCTCTACGGATTCCAGCTGGGTTATAGTTAGGACTTCTGAAAGTCATTTTGTTAGTAATTGATTTCATTTGAGAAACAATTTCACGAGCTGATTTTCCAACTGTTACTAAATCAACTGATGTAACAGTACCATCAACTATACGACGGCATAACATATATTTATCAACTAAATATTCATCATATTTTAATGATTCATATAGCATACCTACTATTTCATAAATCAAGTCATATAGTCCACCTTCATCAGTAAATGCCATAGCAAGTTGTGAGTCTGATGTAGTAGTTTGATAAAATTTTTGGAAATTAACTTCCTGTATATAACTCAAAACATTAGGGACAACTGTTTGTAAAAATCTATCTTTGTCAGAAAAATTAGCATTATAATCGTAAACATTACATAAATCTGCTATCATTTCACGAACATGTTGACCGAATCTTAAAGTACCACGTTTCGTAAAATCCCATGGATTATCCCATCCATTACGTTTGATAACAGTTAAACCAATTAAGTTAATTGTATTAATAAAAGCATTACGATAAACTTTATTTCCCATTATGATTTTACCAATAGGTTCAATACTTTGACCTTGTACTGGTAAATCTAAATTTTCTTTTAATACTGGATTTTGGTTAATAATATAACTTAATAATTCAGCATTACTTCTACTTTTAATAACTGTCTTTTTTGCCATTATTCTTCATCCTCCTTTTCTTCCTCAAAAATTTCTTCTACATCAATTACTTCTTCTTGAGGTTCTTCATCCATAACTTCAACTTTTTCTTCTTCCTTAATTTCTTCTGGTGCTAAAAATCTACTTTTATATTTATCTAATAGTTCATCATAAAGTATCTTTTCAACATAACCAGATAAATCTACAGATTCAAAAGAATCAGCTATATCTTCCATTAACTCTACTGCAAGTTCAGAGTTGTCAGCTAACTTATCGTTAACTTTAGCTATTAACTCATCTTTAGTTAACTTTGCCATATTTTAAATCTCCTTTCTATTTTCAATATAATACAAAAATAAAAAAATGTCAATATTGACATTTTTAATATTCACTTGCTATTTGTATATTTGTTAAATCACTTCGTATTGCTAATATCCAATCTTTTGCTGTTTGATCTTTTACTAATATTAAACAATCTGTTGGGATATTTCTAAACACATTCATTGTCATAGTTATTGAATTGGAAAACTCAAATTTTCTAATATCTAATTTTTTTAAATTAGTACATCCATCAAACATTTGTCTTATATCTGTTAAATTAGGAGCATTTATATTACTCATATCAATTTCAGTTAAACCTCTACAGTTAGCAAATAATCTATAAAAGTTTGTTGTGTTTGATGTATTCCAATTACTTGTATCAACATAATCTAAAGCATAACAGTTATAAAATAATTCTTGAAATGAAGATACACTTAAAGTTAATGCTGGTACATAGGATAACTTAGAACAACCTGAAAACATTGAGGTAACATTTGTTACCTTAGAAGTATCTACTAACGGAAAATATTCAATGAGATAATCTTGATAATATTTACTTGATAAATTCGTTTGTGTGGCATCCCAATTATCATAAATATTTTTTGCGTAATTATATCCATTTATAATACTTTGTGGTGCATCATTATAACCTATTTGTGACCAATTTAATCCACCTCCACCACCTCCGCCAGAACTAGATGATTTTTTTCCTAATAAATAACTAAATAAATCCATAATTATTTTTCCTCACCTTGTAGAGTTTCTTCAGATGGTGTTTCTTCAGATGGTGTATCTCCACTATTAAGGTTATTCCATTCTTCATTAGCTAAATCGTATAAGTATATATCTCCAGTGTCAATTTCAATAAAACTACTACCATTTTCTATACTACCATTTTTTATACTTTTTGGTTTTACATCAGTTGATAAACCTCTTAGTTCACATAGATAAAATACTTCTCCATTTGGATGTGTTAACATCTCACTTTTTTTTACATCATAAATACTAATCATTATTCATACCTCCCTCTTAATTTATTAGCATATAATACCCACTTAAATTTATACTTTTTAAATGATGGTGTGGGATGACCACCTTGATATGTTCTCCAGTTATAACCGTAATCATTAAGAATAACAGTATCATTTATATAAAATAAATTATAAATATGTTGTCTATTAATTAAATCTCTACCACCACTAGCCCATCCAACAAATTTTCCATTACATCCTTGCATGTGTACATGGTCACCTGTTACTGGAGTTCCGCCTGGACTAGTCTTTGTTCCAGTATGTCCTATTACTTCACCTTGGTTTTTATAAGTTCCTAGTGCTGGAGGATTCTCATCGTGCATAACTACAAAGCTACAAAATTGTAACCCTACTGGAGTTACTACTCTATTATTACTTTGCCATACATTAAAATAACTTGCATGTTGTACTACATGACAGTCAAAGGGTGCATAATATGGGCACTCTAATTTTCTAACTCCATTTTCGTATCCTACAAAATCAATAGCCCATCTTCCACTATGTGAGTAACTTCCTCCCTCACCTTGAGATATATACATATACTCTAAAGGAAACAACGCTACTTGATTTCCAGCTCTATCAACTAGAGTTTCTCCAGCTCTCATAATCCTAGTACATCCTTTAACTCTTTTGAATCTATCATTATTATTTTATCTTCATGAGTCTTTAAATAATCAATTAATCCATTTTTATCTGTTAACTCAATTTCAACTTCATATTTTTTGTTATCCTCATAAAGTTTGATAGATGATTCATCCATCCATCCTAAATCTCCAGTAGTATTGTATGGATGTTTACTACCATTTGCTGTTCTAGTTATATTAGTTACTTTATTTTTAACACTTCCACTTGGAGTTGTAGCATTACTAGATTTATAAAGATAACCATTGATTATAACTTTATCTCCGATTTTAAATTTCATCTTCTACCTCCTCAAGTGTTTCTACTGTGTCATCTAAAACAGCTACGTCAGAATTTTCCATTATTCATCACTTCCTTTTCTTTCAAGTTTATCTTCAATAATAGATAATCTAGTGTTTACATTATTTAAAGTTTCTATCATTTTTAACATTAGATTATTTGTTTCTTTTGAAACAGTTAATCTATCATATATTAAATAAGCTACACATAATGTTCCTATCCCATATTGAAAAATAAAATCTAGTATCTCTTTCATAGTCCCTCCTTGATTCTAAAATATCACTTTTTATGTAATTTTGCAAGCTCATTGTTTAAATCATCTATTAAATCATCTTTTTCATTACTTTTTTTACGTGTGTTCCACCATATATAAAAGAATAACCACGTAATAATTACATCGTAAATAATAAAAAAGAGGAGTAAAAAATCAACTCCCCTCATAAATTATTCACCCTCAATTATAGGTGATACTTTGTATGTAAAACCTTTACTTGTTTTAACCTTTAGAATTTTAAATGTATCAGTATCTCCTAAATAATCATTAAGTGATTCTTTAAAATACTTGCTACCAGTTGAAAAATATCCATCATCAGTAGCATAATAAGTTAAATCAAAATCTTTAGAATCAGTAGATATATGAGCGTCAGCCCATCCAGTAATTTTAATTACTTTACCTACCATATCCTCAACTTTAGAAGCTGTGATATCTCCTTTCTTTGCCATTTTCTTAAATAGCTCAGTGTTGCAACTTCCCCATGTTTCATTAATTGTTAATTCATACTTTTTCATCTTTCTTCTTTCTCCTTTCGTATTATAACAATTAGTACTTATAAGCACCATAGAATAGATATATTGCATCTGATATATAACAAATAGGTGGCTCACTTGTTATGTTGAGGTTTGACACTAAATGCCTTTGCTTCACCCACCTACATACCATATTTGTCTTACTGTATATCTACTCTATGCTACCTATAAAGATAGCACGTAACAAGGTTGTCAAAAAAACAAAAAAAGAATTTAGGAAAATACTAAAAATATAATACACGTTACGGAGGCGTGTTATAAATATATCATCCTTGCTACATATTAAGAGTAACATATTACTAAATTAAAGTCAACGATTTTCATTAACTTTTTAAAACTTTTATTTAGATTTACACTTAAATTGTCAACTGATGTCTTTTATACTGTTAATCTTGTGTCCTAGTATTATTGTGTATATGTGTCT
>JAGCBE010000391.1 GCA_017652345.1 Methanobrevibacter sp. | reverse complement strand
TGCTAACATATTATAAATAAGAAAGCAAATGAAAAATAAAAAGAGGTGAAAAAATGAAAGACGTAATGATTTGGCCAATATATCTTGATGCTGAAAAATCATTGAATGAAGGCAGGAAAATATCCAAAGAGTATGCCGTCTCAGAACCAAGAATCAAGGAAATCATAAAGGCTACTCAAAAATTAAGATACAAGTATTATGCTGAAGAGGATAAGGCATATCCTGGAGAATGGTACAATAAATCAGGAAGAGTCATAATTACCACTGATGACAGCAAAAAGGAAATTCTAATCAATTTATCAAACACCATAAAACAAATGAGAGAAACCAAACAATCAAATAGGCCTAGCAATAAAAAAGGCAAAAAAGGAAAAAGAAGAAAATAATCTTCTTTAATCCACTATAAAAAAATAAAATTAAATAAAATTTAATAAGATCAAATAAAACAAAATAATCTATTTTTCACTAAAAACAAATAAAAAAGGCGTTAAAATGACAAGCATACCACCAGAAAGGAAAGAAAGATATGAAGAAGCTAGAAGACTTATTGAATCTTCTAAAGACATTAAGATTTACAGCCATACTGACTGTGATGGAATCTCATCAGGAGCTATTCTCACAGGAATCCTAAAAAAGATAGGCAGGCAATTAGGTAAGGATTTTGAAATTGAAATCGTAAACCTGGATGTTTTGGAAAATGTTCCAATTGAACATGAGTTGACAATATTTTCAGACCTTGGATCTGGACAGCCTGTTGACAAGAATGCAAATAAGGATTCCAAAATACTTATTCTTGATCACCACCCTCCACTTAGAGACATTGATTACTGCGATACAGTAGATTATGATTATTTGGAAATAAATCCTATTTTTTATGGAATAGACGGATCTCAGGAAGTTTGTGGAGGTGGCCTATGTTACCTTCTTGCTAAGGAGTTCGGTTTTACCGATTTAAGCTGGCTGGGAATATTGGCAGCTATTGGGGATATACAAAACGGTAAAACAGGAAGATTGGAAGGATTAAACAGAACCATCCTTAAGGATGCTGAAGAAGAGGGATTGGTCAATATAATCAAAAATGACCTATCATTATACGGCAGACAAACAAGGCCTTTGTTTGTAGCATTATCCTATTTCAGCGACGTGAACTTGGAAATTACCAATGACCAGAACAGGGCATTGGACTTGTTGAAAAGACTTGGCATAAATACCAGAAATCCTGTAAACGACACATCCATCAGGTCTTGCGATTTAAACCAAGAAGACAAATTCAAATTGATTAAGGAATTAATCAACATGATTACTAAGGAAATCCCAAGCAGATACGCTATTCATGCTCCAAAATTAGTCATGGGAGAAAGCTACGAATTTGCAAATGAGGAGAAATACACTTTCCTAAGGGATGCATCTGAATTCTCCACTGCAATGAATG
This sequence comes from Methanobrevibacter sp., assembly GCA_017652345.1. Next base: position 2,291 of record JAGCBE010000391.1, on the reverse strand, counting down.
CATGCGTTAGAAACGGAAAGCCAGAAGTTGCATTGAAACTATTGGACTTAACCATAAGGAGAAATGAGATCTTAAGTGACAACAATATTTCAATAGACATTGAAAGCGAAAGGGCAGCCGTCCTTGATGATCTTGAAGAGATTTCAAAAGCCCATAGGTTCTATTTGGCACAGAACATTAAGAAAATTGGTGAATCTGACTCAATAGTTCAAATGAAAAACCTGCAGTATTTCGATGGTGAAGGAATAAGAAGCAATGTTGTAGGTACAATAGCTGGAATGGTTCTCAGTCAAGGAGATTGGAGAAAACCTATAATTGCATTTACACAAGTGAGTGAAGAGAATGATGATTTGAAGATTTCACTTCGTTGCTCTAAGCTCCTCGCTTATGATGGAGTTCACTTCGGAAAGATTATCAGAAAAGTGTCCCAGAGTTTAGGTGGAAACGGTGGAGGCCACGATGTCGCTTGTGGAGCTTATATCCGTAAAGACCAAAAAGAAGAATTCTTTGACATGATGAACAAGGAATTAGAAGGTAAATTGGTACTTGACTAATCCTTCAATGCCAATTTATTATTTTCAATTCTCTTTTTTTATATATACATTTATTAAGACTACTTTTACAATAAATCATTTTAAAACTATTTTTTTAAGTGAGTTTTTTTAAATAATTTATACATTCAAATAAACTTTATAAAAAAGTAAAATAAACTTTAAATATTATAAATGACATAATAACTATTAACTGAAAATAATTAATTCTTTCAATAAAAATAAATTAAGTGGTTATTATGGAAATCTTACAAAAAAGAGGGGCATTGACTCATTTTCAAATTTTAGGGGAAATCTCTAAGCAAGAACCAAATCTTAAGCAAAAGGATTTGGCTGAACGTTTAGGAATTACAATTCAAGCGGTTTCAGAAAACATTAAAACATTGACTGAACTTGAATACATCACATCTAAAGATGGTAGAGCACCATATAAGATTACTCAAAAGGGAATTGCTAAAGTCAAAAAAGATGCAATTACCTTGAGAAAGTATTCTGACAGCGTTCTTGAAACCATGACCTATTACAAATCCACCTGGCCTGCAATAGCTAAGGAAGACTTGAAGGAAGGTGACGAAGTAGGTTTATATATGGAAAATGGCAGATTGTATGCTTCAATCAATGCACAGACTGATGCTTATGCTGATGTAATATTGGATACTAAAAAAGGATTTGATGTTCCTTTAACCAATCTTAAAGGAATTATTGAAATCAAAGAGAGTAAAATCCTAATCATCTCATTGCCTCCAATAAAACAAGGAGGATCAAGATCTGCTGATATCGACTTGATTAAGGAAATCTATGATGAAAAATATGAAAACTATGGATTAAGCTCAATTGATAAGGTTGCAGCAATTGGAACCACTTCCCATGTAATAGCTGATGCTTTAGACATTCCAGTTGATATTGAATTTGGAGTAAGTGAAGCAGCCCAATCTGCAGTTAGAAAAGGATTGAATGTCTTGATTCTTTCAATCGGAGACATGAGCAAAAACATAGCAAAAGACTTGGAAGATGCTAATGTTCCATATCAAGTCATAGATGCTAAAAAATCAAATATGGAAATTTAAGAATATATTTTCAATATATTTTTAAATTCATTTCTTTTTTTTATACAATTTCTAATCATACAATAAAAAAAAAAACTATTTTTAAAAAAATTTTCTAAAGTTTAAAAAAAAGAGTGAAAAACTATTTAGTAATTAAATAGCTTTTTCTTCACAATAGCTTTGGAATCTGCATTTTCTACATTTATTAGGGTTTTTAGTAGGGATAGGATCCCTTTTGTCATCAATTAACCTATGTAAAAAATTGATTGTATATCGAATGTTCTGTTCATTGCTTTCATTGAATTCTTCACTCCAGAATATATTATCTGTTCCCCTTTGCCTTAATGCAGCAATGATTGTACGGTTATCATTTCCCATCATGTTCTTAAAAGCCAAGCAATAAGCACGAACTTGATTGATTGTTGAAGGATAAGCTCTATTTCCTGGCTTATCATCAATGATGATTATCTTATCAGGGGTCATTCGAACTTCATCAATAAAACCGCGAATTCCATTTTCAGTATCAATGACAAACATTTCACGAGACAATATCTCCTCTTCCTTAGACAATTCAAAAGCATCCTCGAAAGTTGATGGCTGAGCGGTTTCCTTGAATTTTTCCTCTAACCTGTGATGTCCTTCGGTTCCTTCAACCATTTCCTGAGTTGGTGCAGTGCTGACTCCTTGGCAATAT
>JAGCBE010000390.1 GCA_017652345.1 Methanobrevibacter sp. | reverse complement strand
TATTGCCATATTTCTTTTTCTCCTCTTCTTTAAATTTTTCAATATCATCAATTAGTTCTTCAACCTCTTCAGGCTCTATTTTTCCGTCTTTTTTAGCTTTTTTATACCATTTGTATATAATATACGTAAAAGTCAATAAAGTCGTTAAAATAGACAATATGATTTGAATTAATTGAAATACTTGATTTGCTTGAGTGAGTGTTAAAGCCCAATTAAATACAGTTCCGAAATATGCGATTAAATCTTTTCTCATTCTTCCTCAACTCCTGCATAAATTATTCTCTCTGGATTAACAAAAGTTTTGAATAATTTTCTAAATTTATTAATGTAGTCATCAGTGAACGAATCACTTAATAAATCCATTAATTGAGCTAAGCCTTCTAATCTACTTCTTTTATACTTTGTTGTATTTTGGTCATTAATATATGTAATTTCCTCTAAAGTATCTGTAGAAGGGGCTGTTTCAGGATTTAATGCATGATTATATATTGCTGAGCTTCCTTTGTAAATGTCTGAATTATCTTCAACTCCTAAGCTTCTCAATTTGTCTTGAATTTTAATTTTTTGGCACCAATTAGGACCATAAGTCCACATAGTTCCAAAAAGCTTAGATTTGAACTGATCTACTGATTCATTAGCTATTGGGGAATTGCCATATCTATTATAGAATAGCATATAGTTAATTTTCAATAGTTCTTCAGTCATCATACTTTGAAATTCGGAAGTGTAGAAAGGAGTATCTTCTAATTGATCCTTGAATTCTTCATAAGTGGGGAAGACCTCTGAGAATGTCATTGTATTATATTTAGGCATTATTAGATTCATAATCATTTCCTCCTTCCTCTATTGGAGCAGTATCTCTATCATACATTAATCCGTCTCCGTCTATATCTGCATTTGTGATATTTTGTGAAGGCTCATACCAAATACCAAGTCCCCAAATTGAATTTACAATATTACAGAAGTTTTGTCTTATTGATACATAGTCTTGTTGAACTAATCCAATAGGACCTCCGTTTATTGCAGCTTCAGCATTGAGTTCTTGAACTTTCTTTTCAAATAAGCCTCCATTATCTATTCCATAAGTAGACAATCTTAAGTTGTCTAATGATTGCATAGCTAACATAAATTGTTCAGGAGCATTGCTCATTCCTTTAGAAGTTAATTCTTGGAAATCTATTTTTCCTTGTAATGCTACCCAAATTTTTCCTGTCTTTGCTGCAGTCTCTACTTCTAAAGCTCCTTCTTCTACGCTTAGAGCTTCATCAGCGTCTTGAACTTTTATTCCAGAGATTCCTGTAGAAGAAATTAATGCAGTTCTCATATATGGAATTAAATCAGCCATAACTTTTAATAATGGCTCTTGTAAATTCTTTCTAGGAACAATTAATTGAGGTAATTGTTTTGTATAATCATGAAGCAATACACAGCAAGTATTCATCATATCATATTTTTTTATGTCTTCTTCATATAGAACAGGCTCATAAACACAAGTAAGTTTCATTTGTGATAAAACATTTCTTTGATTTTCAATCATTCTATTTAATGCTGAATTAATAGGCTTCTTATCTTCTCCTTCAGTTCCTTCAGAAAAAGGAATTGGATGAATTCTATTAAATCTTCCATAGAAATCAATTGAGCCGTCTAAAGCATAAGGCATAAAGAAGAATTTGTCTAAATCCTTCATATAGAAGAAACATAATTGTCCTTTATAATATAATAATCTTTCAAGTTCTTGAGAAGTTATTCCTGAAGGAAGATTAAACCATGTTCCTTTGTTTACAGCGTCTTGTTCATCAATTATTCTTAATAAAGCTAAAATATCTGTAGGAAGTCTATCAGGCTTTCCTTGCACCATTTTTAAAGGAAGTCTTGTTCTTGGATCAATACCAGCTTTAATAAATGTTTCAATATCAGGAAGTTTAGCATTATTTTTTCCACTATTCTTTCCCATTACTTTTTAGCCTCCTTCTTTTGTTTTTTATCTATTGTAGGCTTTAATGCTGCTGCAAGTTCTCCTACAGAGAATTTCTCAATTCTTTTTCTAAATTCAGCGTCTTGAGAAGCCTTTTGTAAAATTACTTGCATTGTTTGAGCATTTGCAGTTCTTCTATCAAAAGTTTTTTGTCCTATACCTCTAGGCTTCTTATCATAAGGCTGTCCTATAATATCTCCTAAGGCTTTTTCAGCAGTTTTTGCTCTTGCTTGTTGTTGTGTATAGCCTATTGCTACATTAGAGGCTTCTTGAAGCTTTTCTTGAGTTGCAGCAATTTGCTGTTCTTCAGTAGGCTTTGCAGCTTCAGCAGCTTTAGCTTGTTCTTGTTTAGCTACAGAAGCTTTGATTCCTGCTGTTGCTGCTGCACTACTAATTAATAAATTATTAATTGATTTTTGAATTACTCCCATTACATGAATACTCCTTTCATTAATTCAGCATATATAGCTCTCATTTGTTGTGTTTCAATATCTATTTCTTCAAGTCTAATTAATTGACCTTTGAAATATCTTTTCTCATTTGCACTTAAATAAGGCTGTATAGTCATTATTGCATTTAAAGTCATTCCATTATATTTTATTTTATTTCTTAAAGCTTCAATCTCATTGTCAGAAGCACTGTAGATTTCTAGGAATGGAACATATTTATTATTATAATTGAATGAAGAAATCTTACTTAATGAATAAGGCAATGCTTTTATATTTCCTAGATTGTAATTATACATATCTTTTGCATAGTCTTTAGTTTCAGCTTGTCTTAATCCTAAATTTTTCATATCAAGGGCAAATCCTGCTGAAGAAGTAGCAGTTCCAATTGCAGCTCCAATTATTGCTCCATAGGCTCCTCCGACCATTGATCCTTGAGCTGCTCCTGAAGTTCCTCCTTGGATTACTCCCATTACTCCTGTTGCAATTGCCTCTTCTTTTTCTATTCTTTGATTAAGTTCTAAATTTTGAATTTTTCTATCAAATATAATTTGATAATTCT
>JAGCBE010000389.1 GCA_017652345.1 Methanobrevibacter sp. | reverse complement strand
TTGACAAAGATTTCGCAAAAAGAATTGTTAATCATAAGATTTTAAAAGAAGGAGCAACAAAAAGAAGTCAATATGATATTGAAAGAATTAAATTAAGTAAAAATTTCATTATTGATGAAGTTTGGCAAAAAATATTATTAGGTAATAATGCCAAAGGCATTGTAAAAAATGGATATCTTTATGTCACAAAAGTGTTACGAAAATGTCTAATGGACACAGAAGATATTAGACAGTGGTTAAGTTCAAAAAATTTATTAGGAAGAAATCCTTATTGGCCGAACGAAGGAGCCCAATGGGATTATAAAGTTAGTGAAGAAGAAGCAAATATTTTTGATAATATTTTAATTGACTAAAACTAAAGGAGGAAAAACATGATTAAAGAAAATCAAAAATTTAAAGTTCTAAAGAATGCATTGGGCATTCCAGAAAATTTCGTGAAAGATGCTGTTTTAACAATCGTAAGAGGTCCAAGAACTAGTAGACCTTTTATTCCTGAAACAGCAAGTGAGGAGGAGTTAAGAACTCCAAAAATTACAACTAAGGAATGGAGATGCAAATTAACATTTATTAGTATTGATAGAAATACTAAGAAAGAAAAGTTAATAACACATCGTTACTGGCTTGGCGAAGATTACTTAGAAAATAATCTTGATCATGGAAGGATGGTCGAGATTCATGAAGAATGATGCAAAGATAAAAAGAAAAGTAGCAGAGATTAAAACTCTCTGCTACGAATTTAATTGCACTGTAAAGGCGATAGGGAATCAAGACGCTTTTACAGACAGAATAGTAGAAAAGATAATTGATAAAAGCGCTGAATTAAAAGAACTTTTTGAAAGTCAATTTAAAAACCAATAAAAACAATATTTTATAGGAGGAAACAATGATTACTAAAATGATTGACGCTATATTTACGTCTGCACTTGGATTTGATGCACACAGAGATATGGAGTGCTCAGATAAAAAAGAAAGATTTTTTTTAAAAATACCGACAAAACTTACAAGCTTATTTAGGCGCAAGTATAATAAGAATACTTTGAAAATCGTGCCAGAGTTTAAGAAGAATAATATTTTCTATCATTATGCAAAAGTAGAATTATCAGAACATAATCCAGGCTATTTTGATCTCATGGACTTTGATGAAGATGGAAATTTAGTAGATAACTTCTGCCCGTTTTTTGTTGAGAGTGGTAAGAATACTGTGATATGTTTTCAACTTGTGAATAAAGGAAAAGACAGAACTGAAGATGGTTATATAAAAGGAACTGTTGCAAGTGAAGTTATGAAAAAATTTGTTGAGATAAGAAACGAAGTAGAGAAAAGAGAAAAAATAAAAAGAGGTAAGGGAAAAGAATAGAAGAAGGGAGAATTTTATGTTAACAAGTAATATTTTTTGGAATAAAACAATTTTCAAAAGAAGTCAAAAAGCAGAAGATTATATCAATGGTGCTGTGCAAAGATACCTACAAGAAAATCCAGAAGACAAATATATGAAAGTTTGGAAGGATAAAAAAATTAAGGGGTATACTTATAACGAAAATGATGATACTCTTGTTTCTTTTGAAATAAATGATGCTTTAGAAAAGTTAGTAAAAGATTTTATAGAAGGATGGATCGATTGGAGAAATCACACAAAAGAAAATACTAAAAATATTTATGGCGAAGTGCATCTTTGTGAAGGAGGTTATGATGATTATTATGTAGATCTTACTCCTAAAGGACTTGATTTTTTAAGAACAAGATTATCTAAAATCTCTGGCATTTCAGAAAATAAAATTATAGATATTGACTATGGATATGAAAATTCAGACAACATAGAAAACCTTTGTGATTTTTATATTTTTACTAAAAATGAAATTATACAATATTGGACTTATTTTCCTGACGAAAGGCTATTTCCAATTTGTATGTTGTCAGAAGTAAAATTGGAAGAATATTTAAAAGAAACAGAAGAAAAATGAGGAGATAAAATATATGACTAAATATTTTTATATTAAATATGCGGACAGCCGTGGGATATTAATCACGGCTGATAAATTAAAAAGAGCTATGTTTCAAGTAGAAAAACTTTATAATGTTAAAAACAAAAAATTAATTAAGTCTGTAGAAATTTCAAAAGAAAAATTTGACAGATTAAATTTGTGGTATTCATTAAAAGAAAACTCAGAACGTAGACAAGCAACAGAAAGTTCTGTTGAGTACTTAAAAAGAATGGGTATATTAATACCTGTAGAAAAAGGAGAATATCATGAATAAAGAAAAGTATTTAAAAGCATTAAATGATTTTCTAAATCAATTCACTTCATTATTAGAAGGAATATATGGTACATTTTGTCCATTAACTGAAAAGCAAATTGAAATAATCAGTGAATCTGCAGTTAAAGACGCTATTAAAACACGTTATAAATGGACCAATAAAGAACTATATAATTTAATTGTAGATTTTGAAAGAGAAAATTGGAATTACGAATATGTATTAAATGACTGGCTAATTCCAGTCGGCCCAGAATACAATCGTAGAGCAGTAGAATGTGATTATGGCTTAGACAATGGTGAATTAGATGGAATAAGTATCTATAGAGCTATTGAAATTGTAGGAGAAGAAGAAGGCGCTTTAGATAGATATTTAACAAAGGAGGAATTAATATGAATTTAAAAGCACAAAAAATAATTAATGAAACACCAAATTGCGGCATTTCATTAAATAGTAGTAAAACAGGATATGTAATTTATATTGATAATTCTTGCGGAGAAGATTTTGAAATTGAAATAGAAAAATCTAATTCAGATGCAGAAATTTTAGCAATTATTAATTACTGTGATAATTATGATGCTGATGAACATTTTCATTCATGGTATGGTGCTGACAGAGGAGAACCATCAGACGCTAGAGCTTTATTAGATAATTGTGAAGAAATTGGTGAAACTTTACGCCAATTATCTTCTAACTTATATTCATATTTATATTTTTAATTAAGAGGTAAATATGAAATATCAATCAATTTATAAAGCAATTCAAAAAATTAATTATACTTATTTGAATGATTGTTCTGATCAAGCACATGATTTGTGGTTAATTTTAGAAGTTCCAAGCTTACACAAAAGAATTTGGATTACTAATGAATTTAATCATAGATTAAAAATTGCTACCGTTAACTTAGATTATAATGTTGATTCACGTGAATATCATGAGTCTTATAAACATTATCAATTTAAAGATATTAAACAAATGAGAGATTTCATTATACAAAATTTTACAGAGAAAGGAAGTGAGAAATAATGGAATTCACAAAAGAAAGATTAGAAGAAATTCTTAACAATGTTTGCACTTGGGTTGGTGAACACGATAATGAGTTTATCAATGCTTTTTTATATGCAGGAGATTTTACATTGGAAGAAGCAAAGCACTTTGAATTAGATAAGGAGAAAAACGAATGAAATGCACATGGGTAATACAAGGAAATTACGG
>JAGCBE010000388.1 GCA_017652345.1 Methanobrevibacter sp. | reverse complement strand
GGATTGTTCATTGCTGCGGGTGTAGCACAAACAATTATTACCGGAACATTCAACTTCTTGCCTGCAACTGCAGCATCTACTACTGCTTCAGGTATTCTCCCTGGATTTATCCAATCCATCATCGGAGGAGCTCCTAATTTCGCTATATTGATTCCATTGATTGCAACAATCATTGTATTCTTGATGGCTGTATATGGTGAAAGTATGAGAATAGAAATTCCTATTTCTCATGGTCAAGTAAGAGGACACGGTAGAATCAGAGGATCTGTAGGTAAATATCCTTTGAAATTCATTTACGCAAGTAACATGCCGGTTATTTTAACAAGTGCGCTTCTTGTTAACATTTCACTTTTCGCTAGTGTATTCCAGAAACTCGGTTTCCCTATATTAGGTCAAGTTTCCGGTGGAAGACCGATCAGTGGGCTTGCTTTATGGTTAACCACTCCAAATAGCTTAAGCGTATTGTTTACCAATCCATTGAGAGTGTTATTCTATGGTATTTTCTTCTTAGCTTGTTGTGTGCTTTTCTCATGGTTATGGGTAGAAATCAGTGGTTCTTTAAATGCAAAGGAAGTTGCTAAGCAACTTTATAACTCAGGTATACAAATCCCTGGTTTCAGAAGCAGTAAAAGACAACTTTATATGATTATGAAAAAGTATATTCCAGCTCTTACAATTCTCGGTGGTTTGTTTGTAGGTATATTGGCATTTATTGCTGACTTAACCGGCGCTCTTGGTGGAGGTACTGGTGTATTGCTTACTGTAGGTATTGTTTACAAGCTTTACGAGGAAATTGCTCAAGAGCAACTTATGGAAATGCACCCAATGTTAAGAAGAGTATTTGAATAATTTTGATTAAAAATCTTGATTGAAAAATCTTTATTGGACAATCTTGAAATTATGTTTCAATAATTATTGGATCATATTCAAATACATTTAGATTAGAAGGATTTTGGAAATGATTAATCAATCATTCCTTTATTTTTTCTTTTTGTGATTATTATTAGTTAATTTGAAAATTTAATTTTAATGTTTAATGTGAGAGGGATTTAAATGAAATTAGTAGTTTTAACTGGAATTCCAGGTTCTGGAAGTACAACTGTACTTAAAAAGACATTAGAAGAAGTTGATTATCTTCATTTAAACTATGGAGATATCATGACTGAAATCGCTGTAGAAAAAGGCCTTGTTGAAAATAGGGATGAGTTAAGAAAATTACCTGCTGACACTCAAAAGGAGATTCAAAAGGAAGCAGGTCTCAGAATTAAGGAAAGATCCGAATCTGAAAATGTAATTGTTGACACTCATTGTACTATTAGCACACCTGCTGGTTTCTTGCCAGGTCTTCCTAAATGGGTATTGGAAGGATTAAATCCTGACACTTTCATTTTAGTTGAAGCTCATCCTGATGAGATCATGGTTAGAAGAATGAGCGATGAAACCAGACAAAGAGATGCTGAAAAGGCAAAGGATATTCAGTTACATCAAGAAATGAACAGAGCTGCAGCTATGGCTTATGCTACTTTAACTGGAGCAACTGTAAAGATTATTAATAATCATGATAATCATTTGCCATCAACCGTTAGAAAAATGGTTGATCTCTTAAAATAATCAAATAGATTATTTTAGTTTAAAATGAATTTTTAATAATTAGATTTTTTCTAATTATTTTAAATTTTTATTATTTTAGCATTTGATTAGT
>JAGCBE010000048.1 GCA_017652345.1 Methanobrevibacter sp. | reverse complement strand
GCAAGACATTGACGATTTGGAAAAAACAATGGCAATTATTTATTTGTTGTTTGGTAGTGAAGCATTAGAAGATGTGCAACACTATGAGCAACTAATAGAAAAGGCAAACTACTTTTTAAAGTGTGGAGATCTAGAAGACCATAACGACCACAACGAAGAACCAGACATGGACTTTATACAAGATTTTCCTTATATAGAAGCAAGCTTTATGAGTGATTACAACATGAGTATAAAAGATAAGTCAATGCACTGGTGGGAGTTTTATTATTTGTTGTGTGGGCTTTCTCAAAGCGAAATGGGTAATAGTTGCGTGCTAAATAGAATACGCGATTTAAGGTCGCTTGATTTAAACACAATTAATGACCCAAAGGAAAGAGAAAAGTTGAGAAAGGCAAAGGAGAGATTTGCATTAAAAAAACACACGAAGAAAAAGAAAGAGTTTACAGAAGAAGAACTAAAAGCAATGGAAGAATATCATAAATTAGTGGGTGATTAGAAAGGAGAATGCTATGGGAAATGTAGATGGAACAGTTATTATAGAAGCAAGAATAACTGATGATAAGTTTAAAGGTGACGTTGATAAACTTACAAAAGAATTATATAAATATGAAAGAGAAGCCGAAAAACTTGCAAATCAAAAAGCAAGACTAGATATAAATACACAGCAAGCAGAAAATAGTTTAGAAAAAATTAATGGTCAAATTTCTTTACTTGATAATAAAATCAAAAACATGCAAGAAAATAATTTACCGCAGAACTTGGTTGGCAATTTTGATTATGAAAAATTATTAATTCAAAGAGATGAACTTGTCAGAAAAAGTGATTTAGAAGTTGCAAAGTTATCTGAATTAGATGATAAACAAGCACAATTAAATACTAAAACAGCAGAAAACTTAAGAATAAGACAAATGATTAGCAACGAAATATCAAAAGCTTCAGGTGGTATGAAATTGTTTAATAATGATACTGCTGGAGCAAGCAAAACTGTTAATCATACTCTTAAATCAATGACACGTTGGGGACTTGCAATATTTGGTATTCGTAGTGCATACATGGGAATTAGACAAATAATGAACGGTGTATTTGCACAAAACACAAAACTTGGAGATCAAATGGACGCAATGAAAAAATCTATTGCGGGAGCCTTTACACCAATAGTAGAGAAAATACTAAATCTAATTAGAACATTAATGGCATATATAAATTACTTGTGGAAAGGTTTATTTGGTAAGAATTTATTTAGTGAGAAAGTTGAAAAGAACTTAAAGAGTGGCGCAAAATCTGCAAAGGAAATTAGAAACCAACTTGCTGGCTTTGATGAAGCAAATGTGTTAAGCAGTAATAGTTCTTCTGGTGGAGGCGCAGGCGGTGGTGGAGCTACCGACTTAAAACTTTCAGACGTGCCAATTCCTGGCTGGTTAAAATGGATACGAGACTTTATTGAAAAACACCCAACGATTTCAAAAATAATATTTGGCTTGGCAGCATTTACATTATTTGGTGGTTGGAAAATAGCCGGTGGTATATTTGATGTAATTTCTGCACTGATTGGTGGAGGTACAGGAGCTGGTGCTACAGGACTACTTGGAGTGTTAGGAATATTATCAATATTGACGGCTTCTATATGGACAATTAAAATAGTTTATGATGACGCGAAAAAATTTGGAGAAGAAATTGATAATGACATAGAAAAAGGAAAAAAAGGACTAAAAGATTGGGCTTCACAAGAAGAAGATATTGACTTGTTATTAATGAACCAACACAATCATAGGTTGGCTGGATATGAGGCTTTAAAAGATAGCAGTAATTTTCTAACAAAAATTTATGGGTTAGACGACGAAAGATTAAAACAAGCGAAATCCACTGCTGAAGTTTTAAAATCTGAAGTAGATCAAGAAGTCAATTTATATAAACAAGGAAAAACTAATAAACGTCAGCAAGATGAAATAAAACAGGCAATACTAGACCAAGTTGCATATAATAATAAACTTATTCAAAAATTAGATTGGGTTGGAGAAGACAGCACTAAAATAAGAAAAATAAATGAAGATTTAATTCAAGATTATAAAGATATGGGTGGCAATGTTGAAGATGTAAAAGATAATTTAATTGGAATAAATACTGTAAAGCTTGATGATAAAAAAATAAATGTTGCTGTAGCAGTTGATACATCTAATGCACAAAGCAAATTAGATTTGTTGATAAGTAAAACGTCGAATGCTTTTTCAAAAATAGGAGCTGCCCTTGGTGGAACAAACACAAGAATAAAATATAATGCT
>JAGCBE010000047.1 GCA_017652345.1 Methanobrevibacter sp. | reverse complement strand
TGGCTATCAACTTTACACAAGTTCAGCTTGATTTCAATATTGACTTTTTATATAAAATATTCAGACTAATAGTAAATATGGTAGAGCCAAGAGGTTTTACTTTTTAAGTTTATTTAAAATGTATATGATAGTAGGAGAGTTTTCTAAATGGTTGAAAGCTACTAAATGATATTCTAAATCTACAAGAGATAATTACTGCAGAACATTGGCTGCATTTGATGACTTTTTAAGAAGTCGCTCATTTGGAGAAAGGGGAGTCTGATTCCCCCATACAATAGAGTTAGAAGATATTGAAGACTTTAGTGCTGAGTGTTGAAAAAGGGGGAAAAAAATCAGAACAGTTAATAACTATTTGGCTTGAATTAAAATGTTCCTGAAGTTTTGTAAGCACAAGGGACTAAAGGTTATGGATGGAGAGAGAATAATGTTTGCAAGAGAGCCTGAGCATAAGATAGAAGCTCTAACATGAGAAGATATGAAAAAACTGATTAACTACATGAAGATAGATCCAACAAAGAAGGAAATCGTTAGAATCAGAGACTATGCAATTTGATTAGTATTAGTCTATGGGGGTTTAAGAGTGCAAGAATTATGTGATTTAAAGGTCTCAGATATTAAGGAGAATATGCAAATAGTTTGAAAAGGCTGAAGTAGAAGGCTTGTTTATCTACATCCTGAGCATATTAAGGTTATTGATTTATACTTGTTTTTAAGATGAAGATTAGGAATAAATTCTGAATATATTTTTGTCTCACATTCAAACAATAGTTTAGGAAAGGAATTAAGCAGAGCATCTGTTGAAGAAATTATTAGGAGTGCAGGGGAGAGAGCCTGAATAGAAAAAGTTCGACCTCATAAATTGAGACATACTTGTGCTACTCAGATGTTAGAAAATGGTGGGGAAGTTGCATTTATAAGCCAAATTCTTTGACATAAGAATCTTAGAACTACACAAACATATCTTGATTATAGCAATTCAAAACTGAAAGAAACACAATGACTCATCCCTATTGTTTAATAGGATCAGGAATTTTTAAATTTTTATACTCTCCTTCTCGGTAGGTTATACCTGTGTTTTTAAAATTAATAAAAAAAACATAAAAAAAACTTGCATTAATTTTTTTTTTGATTATACTTATTGCAACGATGTAAGGTTATAGAGTTCCATCCGGAACTAAAAAAATGTCTTTGAATAGTTTGCACAATGTACCCTGATACAAGTTCAGAACTTGCAAATCACACAAACTGCACACTACAAAAACATTATAACAGCTTACATCGCCATGATGTAAGCTTTTTTCTACCACACACAATATAAGGCTCTACCTATTAGTCTACCACATGAAAAAAGCCACATCGCATAGGGTAATCACAGCAAATCTTGGACTTATTCATATTTGCTGTAGGAATGATTACCCCCTACAGCATATATGAGTGAGTCCTTTTTATACTGAACTCCATTGTGAGAATATAAAAGACTACTCATGAAACTGTATACATCTGAAAGGTCTTTTATATTTTTTTCTAACCAACGAAAATGCTAACACTAATTTCGAAAGGTAATTGAAGAAATTATTATGGGTTAGATTCTGAATGAGTCTACCATGAGATGCTTAAAGTGAGGGGGTTATTCTATAGGACAAAATTTGTTCTTGGAGAAGGACTTAGACCTATAGGAGACCCACTAAACTATTCTGAATTTACTTTGATAGGAAAGTAACAATGGAGAAGTTTTATTTCTTTAACTCTTTTTTGGACACAGCGAGAGCTATAGAAGATGATTGATTGAGATTAAAATACCTAATGGCAGTAGCTGAATACTGAATAGAGGGAAAAGAAAGTGATGATCCAATCATTAAGGCTCTAATGGTGCAAACCAAATTTACTCTTGATAGGAGTAAGGAGCTATCACAACAAAAATCTGAAGCAATGAGGTGAAATCAAAATGCAGTTAAGAACTTTGAAAAGGTATCAAAACAGAGAAAAACAGACAAAAACAGAGTCAAACAGAAAAAACAGGAAGAAGAAGTAGAAGAAGAAGTCGCAGAAGAAAATAAATTAATAACTAATTCTAACGAATTAGTAAAGCAAAGCTTATGATGAAATATGGAGATAAGTAACTTGATTGAGCAGATAAAACAACAATGTGATATGATAGGAATAGCATATGATAAACAGAAAGACAGATACTTTGCTAAATTTATTTTAACTGCTAAAGAATTTTGAGAGTTCGCCGAAAAAATCTGACAAACGAGAGAAGAATTCGCCTTAAATATTCTTAAGGCAAGCTACCAAATCAAGTTCCGAAAAGGAATTTGTGCATGACCTATGAGGATCTACCAAAATTATGCTGAGGTTTACAATGAGACCTTAAAGCAACACAGCAAGAATGCTAAAAATTTAATTCAAAGTTTCTAACCACAATGAATGAACTAAAAGAGTATAAGCCAATAGCATTGGTGTTCTATATCGATTGAAATTGAGAAAGAAGAGCTTTGCCATTGGATGAATCTAAAAGAGATGTTTTTAAGAAAGCAATAGAGAACAGCAAGATGGTGGAGTTGGAGTGAATAACCATCAATACATTCGATATTAAAGAGATTAGACCTTCAGCATCCACATCAGAATTAGAAAAGTATTTCTATTCTCAATCATGGCAAGATAGGAACTACATAAACCAAAGAACTACAAGGATGGCTTGACAGAAAGTTAATACACTTGAGTATTGGTCAGGTATATGAGAAGCTAAAGCTATTGAGAGAATGGAAAGTATGTTAAAGAATTATCATGAGAATTTATCTTCTAACCAAGATGATACAAAATGAAAGTAAAATGCTATGCACCTAACTCAGTTAGGTTAGAACAGGATGGAGATGTGTATAGATACATGATCTACATCAACGATGAGATATATGAGGCTTGCCCAATAGCAACCCATAAATCTGAAGCAGAAATGAGACTTCATGACATTATGGATGAGCTTGGAATCGAATGAAATGATGAGCCTATATATAAAGAAATTGACTAATTTATTTTTCAACCAATTATTAAACATGAAACAATCAAAAGTAACAGAGATAGTAAAGGTTAACGAATGGAAATGACCTAATGGAACTATCTTCTATATCAATATGAAGCTCGAAAATGGAGAGCTTATCAGTTTAGGAAAGAAGAAAGCTGATGCTTTCAAAGTATGAGATACAGTAAGCTATGAAGCAATAGAAGAGAACTGAAAAACTAAATACAAGGAAGTTAAAGAAAACCCATTCAAACCAAAGATGTATGATGCTGCAAGCACAAATAAAAGTGCAACTATTGGAATGGCAATGAAGATAGCATTTGAGGTATTGTATGATGCAAAGAAGGAGAACTTCTCAGAATGTATAGCTTTAGCTCACAGAATCTATGATGAAGCTATTGCAATGTATAATGAAGCTTCATGAGAAACTACAGAAAAAGAATCAGCAGAAAATGATGAGCTTCCCTTCTAATTCTCAGCTCACAGAAGGTGAGTTAGCTCAGATGAGAGTTAATCAACTCTGTGCTAAGCTGAGAAGTATGACACTACCACCATCATGGATGGATCAAAGTGAAGAATGAATTAAGAGATGGAGAGCATTATAAACAAAAACTAAAAAACTTTTATCATTTAATTTATTACATGACAAACACAAACATCTTAGAAACATTACCTAAAAATAGGGAAAATAAAAAAAGAAAGCTGATTTCAATTATCGTTATAGCCTTACTGCTTATAGCATTTATATCATTGGTTATAGCAACTAAGGTTATGGCTAACAATGATGATACAGATAGCAGGCAGATAGCTGATTATGAATATCAGATAAATGAGTTAAGAAAGCAGAAAGAAGTATGCTTTGATAATCTAAACTATGAAGAAAGTAAAGCTGCGATTCAATGATTTACTAAACCATGTGTAGAATGGGATGAACAAATTATGGCATTAAGAGAAAAAGCTGATGCCTTAAAAGCAAAATCTTATATGGGTTTAAAGTAGAGCAGTTAAGCTCAGAAAAAAAACCAACTCCTGCAGAGTTGCCTAAAGTAGAAATGAAAGCCGAATCAGAAACAGAAACAGCTTGAACTGCAGAGGTATTGGAGAATAAGGATGTTCCTATAGTTCATAAATGATTCTGAATAGATGATATAAGGCAAAAATATGTTCAGTATGCTTATAAGCTTTGAGGAATAGACTTCGTTACTATGTTAGAATGTGAGAACTGAAATTGGAATTTAAAGGCAGTTTGAGATGGTGGTCATGCTTTCTGACTATGTCAAATGAACACAAACTACCACAGACTTCCTAAGTGATATAGAGAGGTTTGGCAAGTTCAAGTAGAGTATTGTTATGAGAAACGATCTACAGGGACAAAGTTCTACTGACCGAGCAGAAAGATTAAATGACAAAGATGCTCAAATTATGTTTTAGATAGATTCCAAATAAATGATTAAACGATTAGTAATAATAGCAACTATATCATTCTTAGCAGAATGTTTATGGTTTACTTATATGTGTTCAATTCCTGTTAGTTAATGGGTGGCACAGACTTCTGAATATTTATTATGTAATATACATAACCATGTTAAGAAAGAAGTGAGATGAATATGTAATAGACCGAGAGCTTACATGAAAACGAGCAATAGAAAGGAATGCTGATCTACAAGAGGAGAATGAGAAGTTAAAGAAAGAGGTTAAGAGACTAACTAAGTTAGTTAATAAGCTCCATGCAGATTGCTTTTATTATGAGAATCATCGAGAGCCTAAAGAGAAAGAGGAGGAATCTAAATGTCCTTTCTAATCAGATTTATTTTATATATTTAGAGAGATGGAATGGGAAATAACCTACAAATGACTAAATGGGGTTGAGGTATACACAACCACAGCCGATGATATGCTTACATTATTTAACAAAATCAATGAAGCAGATCTTTATCTCATAAATATTATGAGCATAAAGAGAATATAGTAATTTTATTCATTTACAATAATCACTCATGATAAAAGGAGATATGACAGTTAGAGAATGGTTGGAAAACCAAAAAAAAGCTAATGAAAAATTAGCTTTAGATATTATAGATCAAAAGCAATATCAAATAGATAAGTTAGAAGAAGAAAATAAAATGCTGAAAGAGAAGTTAGAGAAACGAGAAAAAGATTGGAGAGAGGGAAATATAGTAGATGCGAGAAATGGTTAATCAGATTTATTTTATATGTTTAGACAAATGGAAAAACTTATGGAATTATTGAGGGAGTATAATATGAGCAATCAATCTCCATATATATTAGGAGATGCTGATTATTATGTTGATGGTGGTCTTTATGCTCCACAAATAATATCAAAGAGCTACTGATTTATTAAATGGTTAGTAGAGAATGATAAGATAGACTATAGATGGATGCCTAAATTTGAAGAAAGAAGCAGATGAACTATATGAATTGATGTTGAATGAGAGAATAGAGTATTGATGTGTTTAGCTATAAGTAAGCACCCTATTGAAGATCTTATTTTATATCTTAAATAAAAATCTGAATGACAGATAGAGATTATTTTAATTGGCTTATTGATGAAAAGAACGATAAAATAAGAGATTTAGAAAAAGAAAATCTAAGACTTACAGATGAAGTAGATTTTTGGAAGACACAAGCCACCAACCATCAAAAAGAACTAATTGAAAAACACGATATAATAACAAATCAGATGAAAAAGATAGAAGAATTGAAAGAGGAGTTAAAACATTGGGAAGAATGAGATTATTATTATGATTATTTTGATGAAGACTAATCAGATTTATATTAATACTTTATACCTATGGAAAAGAAAGATGACTTAGAACAGCTATTGTCTAAATTATTGAACGATTTATTAAGAATGTGATGGAAACCTTTTAATAGAGACAAAACTCTCCATATAGATTGCTACAATAAATGTAAATGATTGAATTATAAATGGATACATTTAGATGGTTGATTTATGAATGAAGAAAGCAGAACATTAAGAGAGCTTGTTAGCATTGATAGTTGACTATGGCAATTTGTGTGTGAGAATAAATTATTCCCTAAAAATCGATGATATAAACGAGAAAATGATGAGGGGAATGGTTTAGTTTATTATTGTGATGAATGCCAATATTTCTTGATAGATGCTTCCTTGAAAGATGAGAGTGAGCTTGAAGACTTTTTACTTACTAATATTAAGGTAAATGAGTAAGCGACAACTTGAATTATTATTCTTAGAGATTTGAGTTTTAATCAGTCTTATTATTTTATGTCTGTTTATGGACTAATCAGACTTTTATATTATTTACCTTATGAATATAACAAATTTTATTTCTTAAATAACAAGCAAAATGGACTTACGATGAAACCTTATTATGAGAATTGAGTGAATGTGAGATTATATCAAAAAACATTACGGAGAAGTTCCAAGAATTCGTGCTATTAGATTTATGGAGTTAGAATGAAAACTAGAATGATGAAGTGATATTAAAGAATTTAATAAATATTCTTGAAAGAAAGTAATCAATATTCACACGAGATGTTGATGAGATGTTAATAATGAATGGAGTAATTATATGTCTTGTTGATGAAAGGAACGAGAAGATGAATTAAAAGAAAAATGATTATTTCTATCAGCTCATAATGAAGATTTTGATAACACTTACAGAGATACCTATGTAAAAGTTGAAGAAGATGAAGAATATAAAAATCTTTTAGAAAAAGTAAAAGAATTATATAATGAGTAAATTAAAATTTGATGACTTTCCACGATGGCTAAATCCTAAGCTATCTCATAAGGAAATTAAAGCAGAATATGAAAAAGAGGTTAAAAAGATAGATGACATGGCAGCATGGAGAAAATCTCCTTACAAAGTGCCATGATATCCATGAGCTTATTATTGTGTAGCTTTTACTGATTATACCAAATACCAATGAAAGACCAATGTAGAAGATGCTGACTACATATAGAGGAATGACTACGATGTAAGAAGTGTAGATCAAGAGTAGATGAAGAACTTAGAGGAGAGATAAGTAGACCATTTGACTATTATTTCAGATGGTGGAATAAGAAGAGAAAAAGCATAGCAATTTTATATTCTAATTTAATAAAACATGGCTAAGAAAGTATTTGAGAAGAGAGAAGCACAACAGGGTGTCTCTTACACATCTGCAGCTTTATACTGAATGAAAAATTTCAATGAATGAAGCAGCATCCAAGTTTATAAAGAGCTTGCACAGTATCGAGAAAAACAAGCTGATTTATACAAACTTAAGTTCAGAGTCAGCTTTGTATTTGTGATTTTAGAAGCATTAGTAATCTGAATTTTAGCTTATTTTTTATAGGAGATGGTAACTTATATTAAATGTGAGATATGTGGTAAAGAGATTCCACAAAAGAGCTGACCGAGAAAATATTGCACCCATTGTAGTAATATAGTAGCAAGAGAGAAGCAGAAGAAATTTAGAGAAGAACACAGAGAAGAAATCAGAGAAAGAGTGAGAGAGTTGAGAAAGAGTAAGCAGGAGAGTTACAATGAGGCTTAGAATAAATTATACAACGAAAGGAACTGAGTTTTCTAAACAAAAAGGAGTCAGATTTGAGACTCCTTTTTATGATACGAAGTAGATTTAAGATAAGAATCTTATTTCTTTTTTCAACCTCCTATCTTGATCTTTCATTTTGATTTTCATCCACAAGGCATGATATATTAAGTTAGAATATAAATCTTAATTTATAGTTAGAGTTCAGTTAGAAGTAAAGCAATGTATGCAGTATCAGTTGCATTCGTATTTAGTTCCTCAGGTAATGTTATATCAGCACGATGCAGGGTATCTTGCTATAAATACTCATTGGCATCAATCTCCTCATTTCATACAACAGCTACAGCATCCTGTGCATCATCCTCATCCACCTCAGCTTCCATAACAAGTAGCAGAACATCATTCTGTTCTATATCACCCTCCTTCTCATCAACCACAAGACAAACCACCACAGCATCCCCCTCCTCATCATCCTGAGGCATACCATACTGATGTTCCTGAAATATCTAAACAGCACCCATCTCATCCACATCATCCACGATAACCTGTAGAACTTGCTGGAGTTCCTCAACATCAACCTATTCCTCATCATCATCCTGCTGCTCTTGTATTTCCATTTCACCCTCTATTTCCTTGTCAATCACAACCACAAGCAACAGTTCCACCACAACCACTACCACCTCACGAACCTCAAGGAGCTCAGTTACAAGTTGTATTAACTCACATCATTCATCCCCCTCATCATCCTCAGTATGCCACTATGCTATTAAAGGTGCTATTTCATCAGCTTCCACAAGTTCCACTACATCGAGTAACACATCCTTTACCTCATGCTCATATTGTTACAGCATAGCTTCAGGTAAGTAATGTATCTCCTTGACAATATAAAAATCATCAAGCTCCACCTCATCCTCATGGTCTGCATCTACTTCTTCATCAGCTTCAACCTCATCAAATAAGCATCCAATCTATAATAGCTTCTGTTATCGTTGGTCGAACTTTTGTATCTCAAACATAGATAGCACTTAAAGGAGAGCTACCTAAATAAGCACATGTTATATCAGAAGATCCTATACTTACTCACATGGTTTATATAAGAAAGATAAAAATCTGATTTATTTAAGCTGTAACAAATGTTATTGTTGTATTAGGAGTTCATGCTCATGGTGCTGTATTGCTTACTTTTATCGTATAAGTGCATCATGTATCTCCACTTACTACTGTCAAATCTGAAGCCACTACTGTTCAAGTGCAAGTAGTGTATCAACTTGGGTTTGTGTTATTATAAGGAGTATATCATAAAGCTGTTATAACATCAGCACAAGAGCTTAATGTTCCTGTGCAGGTAGTATATCAACATCAGTTAGTTAGTTGACAGTTGTTTGTAGGTATATCACAGCATTGTGCCATACAACTATCATAGCATGTTACCTTTGCACTTGTTATTCAAGAGTTCAAAGCATTAACCTGAGCTGTAGTTAATGCAGTTTCATTAACTGTATATTGGTATTCCCAATTAGTATTATAGATATACCTTGTTGTAGCATGGTCATGATTTTCATCATCCAATACTATGGCATAATCATTTCTCGTTGGAGTTCTTGTTGTTCATCATGAATAGAAAGTTGTAGCAGCTGCTAATTCTGCATAAGTAGCAAATTGGTCTCATGCAGCATTCTTTGTTATATAGTATGCAGTTACACTATTGATACTATCATTTACATAGTCTTTATCTGCTAATTGGTTTGAACAAGTTGCAGCACTTGGTATTATGGCATCAATAGTTTTTAATTTATCATACATGACTTTCTTAGATGGTGCATCTGTAACAACACCACTCCAAGAGCTACCATAAACAACATTACTTATATTTGAAGAAGTTAGTGTTCATGTGCAAGTAGTATAACCACAGCTATTTGCTAATTGGCAGTTATCAGTAGGAATAGTAGGAGTATTAGTAAAGTTGCAATAATTAAAAGCATCAGCATTTATATTATTGGGATCATATACACATTTAAGCATATCTCAACTTCATTGCCCATCTTCTCCATCACTTACTTGGAAGCAATAACTACAACCATTTGTGCAAGTGATATCTACTGTTGTTATCTTTCAGGCTTTTGTAGAAGTTACACAAGCTATTCAATTTCAAGCAGGTCAAGTGCATCAAGTTGCTCAAGTATCTCATTTATCTCACTTTGGAATACCAAAGTTAAATACTGCTGCACTACTTGTTCAGCTATTGCTAACAGTTGCACAACATCAAGCATCTAATGTAGTTGTAGTTCATACACTAACAGTTGCAGCTGCTCATG
>JAGCBE010000387.1 GCA_017652345.1 Methanobrevibacter sp. | reverse complement strand
CTCAAGTATCTCATTTATCTCACTTTGGAATACCAAAGTTAAATACTGCTGCACTACTTGTTCAGCTATTGCTAACAGTTGCACAACATCAAGCATCTAATGTAGTTGTAGTTCATACACTAACAGTTGCAGCTGCTCATGTTGCTCATGTATCTCATTTTAAGCAAGTCTTAGCATCAGTAAGTGTAACTACACATCAATTAGTTTCAGTAAAGTCTATATTGTTTCAATTAAATGCAGCAGCACAAATACTTGGTCATGTAGGTCATGTGCAACCTGTATCTCATTTATCTCATTTCAAACAAACCTTTGCACAGCTTAAAGTTACTACATTACCATCTTCTTCTGTAAAGTCTATATCATCTCCATTCCAATCTGCATTAACTATTGCAGGTCAAGTCTGTCATGTGTCTCATTTATCTCCTTTAGGAATAGTGAAACATAACACAGCAGCACTTGTAGTTCAACAGTTAGTTACACAAGCAGAAGTTCAAGTAGCTCAAGTAGTTGTTCCTCAAACACTTACTGTTGCTGCAGTTCATGTATCTCACTTTTCTCACTTTAGGTTAGAATACTGAGCTTTCTTAATCTTATCTCAATCTTCAGAGTCTGAAAAAAGGATGTAGTCATCCTGTGCAATGATGTTTTTCTCCTCGAAATCTATAGGAAATATCTTTGCCATGTAGATATTGTTAAATAATTAAATAACAGGTCTTGCTTTCCAAAATGTAGCAGGAATCATCTTTCATTCATTAGCTAAAATGAAGATAACTTGATCTTCTTCATCTGCTACCTCTGTATATGCATCCTCCAATGGAGTCATGTATGTTATAGGTCTAACTCTTCCATCCCAATCGGTCTGTGGCTTTAACCTTCCATCCCAAGATGTTATAGGTTTAACTCTTTCTTCCCAAGTAGTAGGCATATAAAGTTAGTTTGTATATAAATCTATGGTATTATATTCACTAAATTTCAAAAGCAACTAAAAAATAAAGTTGCAACTGAAAAATTTTGAATAAACTATAGGTGGTCAATATTTATATCATAAACAACAAAACTATGCAGATTACCTTGTTTATATTGCTCTGAACATCTATGGTTATCACAAGCATCGTTAATTTTGCTAAACCTGCATATGAGCAATTCGTAGGGAAGTTCGCTACAACAATCAATATTGCCCTCAGCTTTTTCTTAGGTATTGCTTGAGCTTTTGCAGTTAAGCCATACTTAGACATTGAGATTGCAAGTGGAGCATTAGTTCTACTTTGATTAGCTATAGGAACATGAGCAAATATATTCTATGACATATGGAAGTTAGTTCAGAATCTTGGGAGTAGGAAAGAAGATGCTATTTTAGTTGAATTACCTGATGAAGAAGATGGAGGAGCTAATTAACTATATCTTCAACCCACAAACTTTAGTCAGCTTTGTAATCTTTGTATTCTGACTTGGTATGACACGAGCAAATCTGAATGCAAAACTTAGAGAGATAGAGAAGAGAGTAGATAAGATAGAAGACTTAGATTTAGATAGCAGACTCACAGAGATACAGACTAACCTTAAGCGAATAATGGAGAAGTTAAAAGATAAATAGTTTATTCCCTAACAGAATAAACCGATGCGAGAATACAAAATATTTAAGACAGATTTAGGTTTCTGAATATACAAAAAATTAGAGAAGGATGGTAGAATCTCTTTATGGTTTTTAGGCTGAGATGGGAAGCGAGTATTAAGGAAAGACTTTGCGAGAACATTCTATCATAGAGAAGATGCAGCATCTGCTTTAACCTTAATGAAAATAAAAGATGGCAAAAAATCTGATTAGAATATTGGTATTGCTACTGATAATTTTAATCAGCTTTTTATTTACTCTGAATGCATGATAATTGTAGATTGGTTATATAATAGGGTGCAAGATGTGATCAGGCTATGTAGGAACATTAAATTTAGATGGAAGCTTTTATCTTATAGAGACAAATATAGGGATGTGAAAGAACAAGGAGAAAAGAGAAATTCCAATGAGTAAGCACCACCTCCTTCCACAAAGCCAATGATGAGCCAACATAGCAAGGAATATAGAACTGATAAGGGATGTGCAGCATAGAGCTATTCATACCTTGTTTGAGAATAAGCTTATTGCAGAACAACTATTAACTACTGTAGATATTTCTTCTAAAGCATTAAGGGAAGATGTGAGGCAATGGTTAATAGATACTCTGACATCTAAAGATATCTATGACCCATATGAGTGGTATGATGAGAGAGTAATAAAATAAACAAAAAAATCTTTTAGCTTTTACTGATTGTGTGTGATGTGAAAACTAAATGAAGACATGATAGGTAGAATACAAAGCTACCCCAAAGACAAAAACAATACAGAAATCTGAAATGAACTCTGACTTAACAGGAAAACTGTTAGGAAATACAGACAGATGCAAGAGAAAACATCAGAAGAAGCAAAAGATGTTTTATCTTGAAAGGAGGAACAAATGTGGCTAACAAAAAAACTGCAACAGGGAGAAAAGCCCCCTAAACTCTCAAAGGAAGATGAGAAGAAGCTCAGCCTTTTAGAACACTATTCTCCTAAAGACATCCAAGAGCTACTCAACTATGTAGCTATGAATACTAAGAAGGAGATAGATAAGACAATATGAGAGCCATGACACCTTAAGTTCTGACTCGTTTCAGATACTCACTTTGGAGCTAAGCAATGTGCTAAAGATGAGCTGTGAGAATTCTATGATATAGCTAAAGATAGGTGAGTGGAATGCTTTGTTCATGCAGGTGATATAGTAGATGGAGAATGAGTTTATAACTGACAGCAATTTGAACAAAGTGAAGTCTGATTTGAAGACCAATTAGCTGATCTCAGAAAAAACTACCCATATGTTTGAGTCCCCACTTACTTCATCTGAGGTAACCATGATGAAGCTTATCTTAAGAAGAATGGAGTTAATATCTGTAAAGCTATTGAGACAGTAAGGCAAGACTTGATTAACTTAGGTTTCTATGATGCAAGGTTAAGACTCAATGGAATAGATATCAATCTGCATCATGGTGGTGGCAGCCTATCATATGCAAAAGACTACAAGATGAAGAAGTATTTAGACTCACTACCTGTAGAGAATCAGCCTGATATATTTGCTTTATGACATTATCATACAGCATTGTATGACTTTCATAGAGGAATACATGGTTTCATGCCTTGAGCTTTCCTAAAGGAGAACTTATTAGCTAAGAGATTCAATTTAGGGAATGTGATAGGATGATGGGTGATAGAAATAGATAAAAATGAGAAGTGAGAGAGTAGAATCAATATGGAATTTATTAAACTTTAACAAAAAAATGGAGAGATTTGAAGAATCAAGTGAGAAAGACAAATGTGATAAAGGAATAGCATGGATGAAGAGCTGTAGAGAATGTTTATTCCAAGTATTATGTAAATTTAACCCTTATTATCAAAAAAAGAATGACAACAGACCAAAGTAAAAGAACACCTTGTGAAGTTTATACAAGAGTTATGGGTTATTTAAGACCTGTATCAGCATATAACACATGAAAGAAGTCAGAATTCTATAGTAGAAAGTATTTTGATGAAAATAAAGTAGACAATTCTGATTTTATCAAGAAATTTTTACCTTCTAAGTAATAAATATGGAAGAATTAGAGAATGGATGTCTCTGAATAGGATGACAACCTACTGACTATCTCATTTGTGAGGGTTTTGAGGATGCCTTGCCTCAACTTTACCAACAAGATAACATCATTTTTGAGTATAATCAGCAGCAACAAGAGTGGAGCAAGAAATCATGCACAGTTTTCTCTGCAATAGGTGCTATTTCTGATTTATTTAACTATGAATTCCCTCTAAGTGAGATAAAGGAGATAGATGAGAGGAGTTATAGCTTATGAAGATTTCCTAATTCATGATGGTGGGTGCAATCAGCTGTTAAATTAGTTGCTGATCGATGGAATGAGCATCATGCAGAGCTATGAAAGGTAGCATATTATAAGATAGATACAACAAATAACGAATTGGTAGATAAGATTCTCGATAAAGGTTATAATATCATGACAAATCTGAACTGAAACACGAAATATACCTTAGATTACCTAAAGGATGCCATAGTTGATGAAACAGAATTCTGAAGTTCTACTTATGGTCATGCTATAAACCTTGTAACAATCAACCTAAAGAAGATAGATGGGGTAGTTTGTGTTAAAGATAACTATAAAGGAAGAACAACTAACAACTGAAAGTTAGATTGCAACATATATTCCCTTCTACATTACCCAAGAGAGATATCAGTATTTGGAACTAATGGTTATATATATACCAAAGTTGCAGAAGATGCATTAGAGGAAGTTAAAAGGCTGAATAGTATTATTGCAGAATGTAATACATTGATAGAACATTTAGGAACTTTATGGCATATGGTTAACGATACCAACTTCCAATGAATTTTACACTACACAGCAGATAAGCTAAGAGGTAAAATTAAAGATGCAGAGGAGCAATTAAAGAAATATTTGTAGAGAAATAGCAGGTAGTTTCGTTGTAGAAAATTAAATAAGCTATACTAACCAAACAGAGTGGAACAACTATCCACACAGAAAGAAAAAAGTCTGATTTTACTCAGGCTTTTTCTTATTTTTATCGATTCCCATAACCCAATCGCTTAATGCTTGAGTTATTCAATTATCATCCTTTAGAAATAATGTCTTATCTAATATGATTGTTACTATCCATAATGGGAATAGCATCAATCATAGAATGCTTCTAATTATTTTGATAGTCTTCTTAGACTTTTCTGATCTCTCTTTCTTTGTTTTCTTTTCTCTTTCATAAGAATCATCTCGCATATTCATAACTCGGATTACAGCAGCTGCTATCATTCATAATATGAGAGGGTATATCATACAAAAAAGGATAAGTAATAAACAAATGTAAGTTTACTTATCCTTTTTTACTTTGCAAGACTTTTATATGAAACAATATCGCTACTCTAAGATAATGCTTTTGCTAAGTTCCTTAACTTGCTGCTTTATATCTTCTGTAGCCCTCTCGAGAATTAAATCTTCTTCTATACCCATAGACTTTAGCATCTTTTGGAGAATGTCTATCGCCTTAGCATCAGGCTCTGCTCAATCATAATATATGACACCTTCTTTGATATCACTTAATGGGTATATCTCGATTCCCATACCATGAAGTTCATGCAATCATACATTCCAAGAAAAATCATCCATTTTATTAAATCTCATTAAGATAAAGAGTTGTAAGACTTCAATCAGGTTTTTTAACAATCTTTGTTACTTCAAACTGAGTTCATTTGTCAAATAATATTTCTTTTTCATAACTATTCAAGCTGTATTTTCAATTTTTAGAATTGATAGCCATTGTTACACTTGTATGTCAAGGAGTTTTTTCTCCCCAATAAGAAGCGAATCAGTATAATCTATCCCCATCTATTGTAGAACTTGTAAATCATTTCTCTGTAATTATGTCTCCAGGTTTCAAATTCGCATATCTCTGATTGTAAACTTCATCTTTTAGTGAGGTTCAGCGATAAGTTACCCCCTCATAAGAGGGTAGCTTAGCTAAAGCTTTTGAGATATTGTCTGCCTGTTCTCCCCCATAGCCCTGTCTTAGATATTTATTTATCTCAGAATATTTAGATCAGTTATATTCTTTTAGTGCTTTTATATCTGCAGCTGTTAACCCATAATTTTTTGCATCTTCTTCATCAAACAGATTCTGACTCTTATTTCACATTATATCTTCAAATTTTATAGTTTTTGTAGGCATCCCAACATTAGATGTAGTAGCTAATTGTCCCTCATCTCAATCTAACCAAGCCACATCATTGATATCTACAGTTTTGCTATATATTTTTCCCCCTCAAGCATAGTCTCTTGCCATATTCTGAGAGGTAGAAACAAATACTCAGTTCTCAAGGGGTTTGCTACTATAAACTGTTACTTTACCATTTAAATATGCCTCATATGCATCATCTCTTGAAAAGTCTCAATAAACAAAGCTCTCAGGATCATCTAACACTTCCTCAAATGTCTTAATGTCTTTCGTTGATCTAATTCATCTATGATACTCATCTAACATTGGGTTTGTATCTTGAATAATTTGCAACTGCTTAGACTTTAAGTCTTGTGGGGTAGTTTCTGCTCATTTCGGAGCTTCTAAAAACCTCTATTATCTATCTCAGCAGTAGCTCATTTTGTCCATGAATTACCATTAGCATCTCATACTATTGTAGAATATCCTCACTCAACTGTATCTCAATTATATGGTAGTCTTGGAGTATCGTAGATTTCTTTTGCATCGTTAAGCCATTTCTGAAAGTCTTGTTCATTTTGCACCTTCTGTAACTCTTCTATCATAGCTCTTCTTATAGCATTTTGCTGTTTTATTTGTTCTATATTAGGATTTATCTCATCCATCTTCTCATGTCATCACAAATAATTCAACACATCAACTATTTTGTTTTGGAATCGAGAAGATGTGAATACCTTCTTACCAACCACTCCCAAAATACCATCCTTACTAAGACCTCATCAAGCCATTACTATCCAATCACTCAGAGTTATAGGATTATTTCATTTTACTCAGCTTTCCCATGAGATAGTATTATCTACAATGTATTTAGCAGCTTGTGTTTCCTTATTTAACTGCTTTAAATTGTCTAATCATGCTTTTTCTGCTGTCTTAAATTGCCATTCTCTTAATGCAGTATCTCTGTTAGTTGCTAAATCTAATTTCTTTGAGTTGTTATCCTTATAATATCCCATCTTCTGCTTTCTTTCATAGTATCTTTTGGCTTCATTTATCTCAGCCATAGTTAATCATCCCTCGTTATTCTTTTGCTGTAGCTCTAATAACCTTGTTAGCTGTGGGTCTTCTGTATCTCTTGCATAATCTACAATTCCTTCTAACTTTTCATCTCAATTTATAATTTTATTAACTTCTTCTGATTTGAATGTTCCCTCTATAGTATCCATAGCATCATCTACTTTTTTCTTACTCCTCTCAAAATAATCAACTTTGTCTTCATTTGTTCTTATATCTCTATCATTTTGCCATTTTCATTGATCTTCTTTTGTCATTTTCTTGAATTCCTCCTGTTGCCCCTTCTTCATTCTGCTGTCGTTCTGAATTATATTTTCAGCTGTGGCAACAGCCTTCTTTTTAAGATTGTCCCTTACATTTTTAGTATCCTCCCATAATTTAGAAGTAGAACTTGTATCTTGTAGATATGTGTTCAAAGTATTTAATATTTTATTGTCTTTAGAGACATTATCCATCCATCAATACAAACCACTTACATCTACAGATTTTGGATTTTCCTTACTTCAATACATAACTTTACCTCAATTTAATCAAACATCTACAGTAGCATCTACTGCACTTCATATTGTATTAGTTGGTCATCATAATCTATCAGGCATATAGTTACCTATCAAACCATTTTGAGCTATATTTTTGCTACCAAATGCCTTTCACCCAAGTTTTGTAACACTATTAAATGTATCTACAACAGCCAATATATCATCTGCAGTTCCAACAGGATCATAGTTTATTAAATCTGCTATAGCATCCCAACTTCAATACCTATCCTTCAATACCTGTCTTCATTCTTCAGTTCCCACTAACTTAATCAATCATTTATAAGTATCCATTGGGTTAGTCTTTCATCTTATTGTAGCTGTTAATGTTCTAACTGCACTTTCAGGTAGATTAGCAAAGAATTTTACTACATTTGGAGAGTTTACCCCATTTAATGTATCATCTGCTCCAATTAAGCTTTCCCCTAAATTAGCCTCTTGTTGCACAACTCGTTTTCTAAATTCTTCTTCATCTCAACCATATTCTTGAGTTCCCTTAATCCAATCAGTAAGCCCATCTCGTAGTTGTTCTACTAAAGTATCTCATTCTACTATCTGAGTTCTAATATCTCTATTAGCCACCATTTTGTTGTAAATCTTTCTATATTCTTCTATGTCTTTGTCTGATAGATTGTTTATTTTATTTTGAAGATTATTTACTGCCTTTTTTCATGTAACAGTTATTTTATCTACCAACACATTAGCCCCATTATCTAATGTCTCTGTAGCATATCAAACAGGGTTAATAAGCTCTTTCCAATTTGGTAATACACTTGTTCTTCATAGTTGTTGATTTACTACTCAGAATCTACCTCATGTAGCTTTTGATGCTCACATATCTAATCTATCTTGAGCTGTCTCTAATCATGCAGCTCTATATAAGTCCATGTTTCATTTTCACAAATAAGCATCAGCTAACTCAGCTCCATTAGGTAAGGCTGAAACAAAATCTGTAAACAATTCAACATCATTCGCATCAGCCTGCAGGTTATATTGCCTTTTTAAGTCTTGAGAGAACTTAGTCAACCTCCATTCAGCATTAGACACTCCATTGTTTATATTTGCATTTTGATAAGCCACCTGATTTAGTTCTGCATCCCTTTCATCTAACTTTTGATTGTTCAGCATACCTTTTACATTATTCTTATAGTATTTATCCATTTCTTCTTCATTATCCTGTCCCTGTTGCCTTAGAAGATTGTAGCTTTTTTCATTCAATCATGGATATCTTGGATTGTAGGTGTTTACTCAACTTTGACCCATGAAGCCTGTTAAATAATTATTAACCATTTGTTATATATATAAGATGTAAAGATTATTTATCTATTTATTGAGTATTTATCTACCACTTTAGACACAGCTAATCTATTAACTCAATTTTCATCGTATCATGAATTCTGAGAACTGCCTACAGTATTGTTAGAAGGATTATAATTACCTAAATATAGGTTAGCTCTTGCATTTTTATCCATTAGAGTATTACCATCCAAATTAGGCAAATTCATTACAGACCTTTGGGAGTTGAGGCTTTTTAGCATATATGCTTGAAACTCTTCTATTTTTGTGATGGCATTATATGGATTGTCTTTTATAGATGGCAATAGCTCATCTATCATCTTCAATTCCCTGTCTGTTACATTAGATCATGCCATCTCTTTTCTCCAATCAGTAACTAATGATGTCAACCTTGATGCTATTTGCTGCCCCTCCTCATCTCTCTTCAACTTTCTCTTCCAACTATTTACATTTCACTCTACTATACCGAGCTTATCCATATTGTCTTTTATTTGAGATATAAGTTCATCTCATTGGGTATTAGCAATTACAGCTAAGGCTTCCTTATCGTTCATATCTGTGTTTCATGTGTTCTTTGCTATTTGCTTTTCCATAGACATTATAGCATTTCAATAATTTCATTGATTTATCTGACTTGCTAATCATACCATATCATAATCTGATAGCCCATTTTTAGTTCCATTAGATTGTAGCTTATCTACTATAATGTTTCCCATATCTTTATCCTCACTATCAATAGTATATCATAATACATCCCATAGAATTTCAGTTTGATTCTTTCCTTGTGCTGCTCAATTTTTAATTACACCCTCAACTCTTTTTGACTCATTATCCGATATTGTTGCTCCATAAGCAGTTCTTCCTATTCTCATCACTAATGTATCCATATCGTATTGGCTCATGTTAGCAGTATTTGAAGGCAATGTTCATGATGCTAAAGCTGTCTGCCATTCGCTTGTGAAATCAGGGTCTGAATCTACTTTTGTAAAGTTATTAGCTTGTTTCATTGGATCAT
The DNA here is from genome assembly GCA_017652345.1 of Methanobrevibacter sp. The sequence goes on along the minus strand of JAGCBE010000387.1, from coordinate 1,980 downwards.
ATGTTCCTCTTACAATACTTAGCTTATAAGTTGATTCTCCCCAACATTCTTTACCTGCTTGCCCATTTGTATCAAATACTGTGATAGTTCAGTTAGTTAAGTCTATACTCTTTATTACTCCAACATGACCTGCAGGAGTTCAATCACTAAGCTTTGCTCAAGTATCTAATACAACAAAGTCTCATGTCTTAATCCTACTATAATCATTACTTGCATTTGCTCCGAATTTGTTATCACATACCTTTATCTTATCTGCTAAACTATTTCAGAATACCTTACTACCTCATGCTCAACTTAAAATATCATTAGCTCATGCTCCACATTGTCATCACCAAGAGCCAAGTTGCACAGCATTTTCCAAATTAGCCATATAAGTATTCCAATCATTACCTGATACAGCCCAAACATCTGAAAAGTTTTTAATCTGTTGTGGTCTATCGTTACTACTGATACTATCAGGCTCTGTATTTAACAATTCATATCATGTATAATTACCTGCAGCATCGTAGCTTATTACTGCCGATTGTCAGTTTATCGTTCCTAAGGTTTTCTTTCAATTATATGTAGCATTATACATTAGTTTATATTCGGGTTTACTTTGCATTTGTTTATTCAATGTAGTCAACTCTGCTCATAAACTACTTCCATTTTTTATAGCAGTTTGAATATCTTGAGCTATTTCTGTGCTGCTTCTAATTGTTGGTATACCTGCATAGTTCTGCAATAAGCTATCAACACTATTTTGTATTGCTTTTAATTGAACTGCAGGGTCTTTACTATTTATATTTCCATCTTGATATTCCTGTTGTCTTACCCAAAACTCCCATTGTCTTTCCTGCTGTTGTTGTGGAGTTTCAAAGCTCATTAAGTCCATAGCAAATCAAAGCTCTTGCATCTGCTGTTGTCTTGCTTGTTGGTTTATCTGATACTCTTGTAATCATAATTGAAACTCATTCTGATATTGTTGCATTCTGTTATTATACTGTGTAGCATATTTGTTATATTCAGAATTAGCAGTTCTTAACTGTAATTGTAAATCATATGTTCTATCTGCTATAATAGCATTGATTTTAGCTCTTGAAGCTCATGTTCCTGCATACTCTTTCTCAACAGCTTTAGTCATTGTAGCAATATCATCTTGAAGATTCTCTATTTGTTCTTGAACTTCTGTGCATTGGTCTGATAGTCATTTCATTTCAGGAGACTCCATCTTTTCCTCATACTCTCTAAAGAATTGAGAAGCTCAGTTATCTGTATCTCCACTCATCCATTGCATGAACATTTGTTGAGCTGCTTGATAAGCCATCTCTTGTATAGAGTTTCATGAAATGTCCATTCATTTGTCATCATCGTAGGCTGCAACTATGTTTCATTTGTTAATCTGATTCATCAATTCTGAGTATTTAGTAGGGTCAGAAACTCTTAAATTCTGAAGTTGAGCATCTGATAAGTCTCAGTTCTTATATTGTGTATATAAATCTGTGGTAGGAGTAGATGATAGTGATAATCAATCTTGGTATCACTTATACCATTGATCTAATGTATTTTTCTGAACATCATCTCTTGCATCATATGAGAAGTTCCTTTTGAAAGACTCATAATCTGTAAAATATTCAGGGTTGCTCTTTTTGTAGTCATTCAGATTCTTAACTATTTGGTCTTGAGCATCTTGAGAAGTCTGATTGTAGTAATCTTGTGATAATGGCTTCAATGCTCATTGTTGCTTAATCTCAGGAGTTACTGTTTCAGTTTTAGTTTCCTCTTTTACCACAGTAGGAGTTTCAGAAGAAGTCTGATTATTTCTTCAGAATTCAGCTCCACCTGTTGCAGCATTTCTTTCACTTGCTGTTGCATATCAATCAGCAGGTCAAGAGTTATTAGAAGATGTAGAAGTAGCAGGTGTAGAAGTATTACCTAATTTATCTAAACTTGATAAAAAGCTACTATACTTTGCATCATCATAATTGGCTTCTATTTGAG
>JAGCBE010000386.1 GCA_017652345.1 Methanobrevibacter sp. | reverse complement strand
CATTTACTCATCACCTCGTAAAATATCTAAAGCCTTTTTATAAAATTCTATATCTTCTTCAAATAATTCAATTAGAATTTTATTATGTTCTTTATGATATGAATAATCGTTTATTACACCTTTTGTTGAACTTATTAATTCTTCCAAAAATTTATCTGTTTTGTCTATTCGTTGTTGTAAATTATCTAATTCGTTCCACCTTAAACTCATTTCTTCTTGCATTGATAAATTATTTTCTTTTAATTGTTTATTTTCTTCTTGCAAATTAGTTATGTAATCTAATAATAATTTTGCTTCGTTTGTATCTAATTTCAACATGTAAATTGAATTGCTTACAACATTATTTTCAAAATAATCTAATATTTCTTTTATCTCGTTTGTCATTATTTCCACCCCAGTTCTTCAATCTGTTTGTTTATGGCTTGTAATAATTCATAAGTAATATAACTTTCATCAATTTCAACACAATTTTCATAAAAAACTAAATCATTTAATCTACAACAACCATCTATGCAATATTTTGTATAACTTATAATAGAATTAAAACGGGGTTCTTTATCTTTAACATAATTTAATTTTTTTAACATTATTTCAGCATTCATTATTACTCATCTTTGCTTTCTAATAATTTTTTAAGTTGTTCAATAATATAGTTATCTCTTGTTTCAGCATTTTCTCTAGGATTATGTTCTAACTGGAATATAATATTTTTAATACCTTCTTTTAATTCATTGTTTTCAAATCTTATTTCTTCATAATCAATATAATCTTCGACTAGTCCTAATTCTTTAGCATATCTTAAAGCCTCATTATATTCACTAGACCAACCACCATTGTACCATTCGTGAATTTCTTCGTCAGGTGTTCCTAAATATTGAAATACCATATCTTTTTTTGTTATATACCCACCATAATTATTTTTATCATTACTTAATGTTTTAAAATCAATGATTGTGTTTTTCCATTTCCAATAGGTTTTTTCTTTCATAATCAATTCACTTCACTTTCTAAATAATCAATGATTTCATTTATTTTTTCATACATTGTTTCAAAATTATAATTGGCATATTCAACATTTTCTTCTTCAGTTTGTTTTGTTTCAACACTATACCAAGTGGCTAATTTTTTAGGTATTTCCTTTTCTTCTTCTACTAGTCCTCTTTTTACTAATTCTTCATATTCTTTTACATTTAATTCCATTATTTTCATTTTATTTCACCTTCCTATATTTCTTATCAATATATCTGTAAGGGTTTTTACTAACTCTTACTTTCTTGAATAACTTTGCATATTTATTCATAGTATCCACCATTTTCAATGCAGTCATCACAAACATTGTCTGGGTTAAGTGGGTCACACATTCTTGTTTGGTCGTCTTTTAATACCACACAACCACAATTTGGGCATTCGTATAATTCTTCATAGCACCAGTCTAGGAAGTCTTGTGGTTTAACATCACTGTAATATCTTTGTATAAAATATTTGCGGTAGTCCATGTAGTAGTCCCAACATTCTTTCAAGTTTCTATTTACAATATCCAAGTTCGCGTTCATTATTTATTTCCTCTTTTCTTTTTTCCAAATTGTTTTTCAATATCTTCGCAATATTTTTCTCTTGCCAAGAACACACGAATAAATGTGCTAACAGGCAAACTTTCTTTTTTAGCTTGTTCTTCGATCCATTCAACAAGTTCTTCGTCGTTTTCATTAAATCTAATGTGTACTATCTTCAAAATAAACACCGCCTTTCTTATTTTCTATAATTATCTTCATTGCATATTTTAGAATATTTTGCAAGTAATAAAGTGCAAATTGTTGTAATGATTAAACCTATCACATTTAATTTAATTGGTTCACTATATAACACAAAGTAAAAAATACTAAATGCAGATATAATCATAAGTGTAATAGACACCCAATTTTTAAATTTCATTTTTCAATCTCCTCTCTCTATCTGTTAAACCTAGTATAACACCCTTTGTATACAAATGCAACACAAAAGTATACAAAAATTAAAAAATATGTAAATTATGTAAAATATCAATTTTAAGCCTTTTAAGACGTTTTTAATTAAAATGGTACACTTACACTAGAAAACTAAAAAAGACGCTCTACGCGTCTAATTTTAACTAAAAAAGGCATATTCGTGATATGCCTTTGATTATTAATACTTAAAACCGTATTTTTCAAGTTCTTTTAGCGTGATCGGCCCAACATTGCCATCTGCTTCAAGACCAGTTCTTTTTTGAAATTCTGTGATGCTTGCTTTAAGATTTTTGCCAAAATAATTTCCAAGTGCTGCTTTTTTAGTATAGCTTGGGAAAGTCTTATACATAAATGCAGAGATCTTGCCAATTTGACTTGATGTGTCGCCATATCCCCAATAGCCTTTTGCTGGGAAGAAGCTTGAAGGGTTGTTGTCATTCCATTTTCTATATCTAAAAGCACCCAAGAAATAACTCTTAAATGCCCAGTCAATTACTTTAACTTTTGCACCTGGTAGTTTTCCACTTGTGCCGCCTTGATTTTGACCTAGCACTTTCATATACTTTGAAGCCGAATAGTCTTGATCCATGAAGCACACATGACCCCAAGTGCCATTATTAGTAATAACAATGTCGCCTTTCTTTAATTGTTTTATATCTGTAATAAGTATAAACTCGTTGCCAGCATTATTCTTTTTGCGTGCGCCCCATATTCCAGAAGCACCGCCTTTTCTTCCACCGTCT
>JAGCBE010000046.1 GCA_017652345.1 Methanobrevibacter sp. | reverse complement strand
CTTTGAGTACCTCAAAAAATTGATTTGAGCGAAAAAAAAGAAGAGCAGTACGAGAAAAAAGAAAGAAGCTTTAGAAGAACCTACACCACAAGTAGACGAAGAAGCAGTAGAATACAACTCCACAGAAGGAGAGGAAGATAATATTCCAGAAACATTATCTTTAGATGAATTAAATAAATAATCATGCCTACACAAGAACAAATTAATGCTGCTAACTTAGAGTTACAAATAGCCAGCGACAACTATAACAGAGCACAGGCCAGGATTGACCAATATAATAAACTATTCAATATGTATATGAATATGTCAGATGAGCAAAAAAGAAACCCAAAATTAGCTTCGGCTATGAAGAATGCTATAGATGATTATAACGCTACTAAAGCTAGTCTATCTGCAAACGCTGACAGAATGAATACTGCTCAAGCTTCTATTAATGAATATAATGCACAAGCAGCGGTGCAACAAGCATCAAATAGATGAGGAACTAGAGGGAGAGCTACAGCCTCAAAAGAGACAGTAACTCCAGAACAGGTTACTACTAATCCATATTTAGGATTATATTCACTTTACGCACAGCAAATTGCAGAAGGAAAGGGTACTTGAGATATATATGATGCAATTAATAATGCACCAAATAAAGCTTGATTATCTGTATGAGAAATATATAATTGAATGATTAATGCTGGACTATCTGATACACAAGTGAATGACTTTGTTACATGATGGAGAGATTATTTACAAAACCAAGTAAACACAAAAAAATGAACTAACAATAACATAATAACAACTAACACTTCTGGTTCTTTAATAACTCCATTAAATACTTTAAACACTTGAACAGTTAATAGTTGAGTAACTCCATTAAATACTTATACACCAAAACAAACTGTAAGTAAATCAACTCGTTGAAGAACAGTTAATCCAGTTTCTAATTTTGTAAGCACTGTTAAGTCTATTCCAAATAAAGTAAACTGAACAATACAGACACTTAACACTTTACCAAACACATTAAACAATGTTGGTAAAACTTACTGAGCATACAAACAAGCTAGTACATGGAACTGAATTAATGGATTAAGTAATAATATTCAGTGATGAATTAACTTCTTAAATAGTTTACCAAACACATTAGGTGCTGTTAATAATACATTAAAATGAGTTGGTACATATAGATGACTTTAATTTTATAATTTATAACCTATGGCAATAAATAATTGAAGGTATGTTGTTACTGGATGATACATGGACCAAAATGGAAATATAGTAGAAGAAACACAACGAGTGCCAAACACAGATGTTAATGTAAACACTCCTACTACAACAGCACCAGTTGGGTCCAATGTCCCTCAAACAGGAGCGGCACAACGATTAAATCCACAGCCTGCTAATTGAAATTATTTTTCTCCTGCCGAAGCTTATAGACTACAAGCTCAATGATATTATGGTAACTGAGATAAAAATCTATGAGACGCTTATAATGCGTTGTGGTCTTGAAGCAATGCTTTCTCTAATACAGCAAACCAGCTAAACCAATTTTATAATCAATTGGCTGCTGATGTTTCTCAAAGAGAGCAGGGGTTAGCTTCTGCTAAATACGATTTAGCTAATCAATTGACTAACGATTTGTTGTCACAAAGACAATATGTTATGGATACATTCTGACCAGAATGAACATTAACTAAAGAGGTTAATAGTTACTATGATGATTTGTGAAACTATTTGGCCACAGACGCTGGTAGACAAGCAGCCAACATAGCAGCACAATGAATACATTCATGAGCTAGCCTATGAGCTATTAGAGCACAACAAAATGAAGCTTATAATGAAAGCTTTGGTAGATATGTGCAAGCTAAAGAACAAGAGATTAACGCTAAGCAACAGATTGCTAGCAACTTAATTAACTATATGTCTGCTCTTAGACAAGAATATTGAGACACAACAAATCAATATATTATATCTCAATATCAAAGAGCTAACGATATGTTAAACTCTTTATCACAGAACATAGCTAGCAGTAATATGGAGTTAGCCAATGCTAAGTTAAGTGCGTCATTAAGTTGAGGTGGCGGAAGTAGTCAATGAAACTCTGTATATGACTATATGGTACAGAATGTAGAAAATCAACAAAACGCTACAACACAGCAAGACGATTGACAGTCTGTGGTAGTAAGTTAGTTTACTTTATAATAAATAACAATGTTTAATAGGGGAAGATGAATGGGCTTTTTATGAGACCCAGAGATGCCTATGAAAAGATGAGGGCATTGAATAACAATATCTATTGATGTAGAAAATGATGAACATAAAGAACCTACGGTAGAAGGTTTGGTAGAAAAGCTTGACTTTATGCTACAGTCTCTAATTGATATGGAGAAAGTAGACGTTAAAGAAAAATGAGACAAACAAATTATTACTGTAGGAGATTATGAGATAACTAGACCAAAGCCAGAAGAAATAGAGGTTGAGGTTATAGATATAGAACCAATAGATTTACCTATAGAAGAAATACAATAATGGCAAGACATATTCGGAGTAGACAAGTATGGAAGCTCCAACAAAGAGGCTTCCCATTGGCTGATGCAAAGCGTATTGCTTATAAACAGCAAGTTAGGAATTGAAATATAATTCCTTGAACATATCAACTCACAGACCAGGGAAAAGAATATTCTAATCTTTTCTCTGAGAAGAGAGCTGTAATTAGAAAAGAAAGAGCTAAGTGAAACAGATTAGCTAGGAAACAGGGTATTTTAGATTGAATGATTAATTAATTATGAGGCATGAATTAGATTGATGAGCTACTAAATGTTCATGTAGATGAGGTGGCTGTAAGATATGTGGGGCTAATAATAAGTTGATTGCCTTCCATAATAACCTAATGAAGTTATGAGTGCCAAGCAAAACAATAAAGGATAAGTTGACATTTATTAATGCTCAATTAGGTAAGATAGACGATTACACATTATATGAATACTTAGTGGACACTATTACAGAAGAAGAATATAACGAAGCTGTGAGTAATTTTGACCCAAATGTTAAGCCAAAAATCGTTGTAAAAAATTCTGTAAAAGATTTTAAGCCTACAGAAAATTCAGAAAGATGATGTGTATATAGATGACCTTGACAATGGGAACGTTGTATCCACTGCAACAATATTAGAAAATATATGCAGTGAAAAGACTGTCCTATGTACAAGGGATAATTTATTTTAGATAAACAATAACATGACAACAACAGCAAATGCAATGTTAGAAAATTGTTGTAGTCCTTGCAATAGTTGCGGAGATGGATGCAAGAATGATTGCCCAGTAAACATCCAATCAACTAATCCAGATTGCCTTAGGGTGGACACAAGCGAATGTTGAGTTATCAAACTTGAGCCAGCTTGTCCTAGACCTACGTATGTTAAGGCTTGACTTAATGTTACGATAAATGAAGTTACTCCACCTAGCGATTGCTATATGGATTGAGGTGACTGTTGAATACCTGGGTGACGAGAAGTTAACGCAACAGATGAAAAGGTAAAAGCTTGTAGTTGAGACACTACACCAGGCTACCTTGATGAAAAGCTAGAAGAATGAACTTGAATTATTATTACACCAGTTGGTTGTGATGATAGTGACAGTAAAATAAGAATAAGCATTAACCCAGCTATACTCCCAAAGGTGCCAGAGATACCAGAGATAACTGTTACTAATAACTCAAAGAATGTAACATTGTCTGTTAGCTGAGATGATTGACACCACTTAACTATAGAGGATAACGAGACTGAAACATACGACAATATGTGTTGTATTGGTTTTAAAACTAATCAAGACTACTCTATAGATATAGACCAACAATGAAACTCTGTACAGCCTACAGACGTTTCAATTTGGAACCTATATACAGGTAACCATGAGATGGCTACAAACAATTGAATTAAAATACTTGAGAACTGACACTATCGGTTGTTCTGACAGTTGACAGTTCAGAACAACATAACTCAAGCTAACACATTCTTTAATCTATGAAGATGATTGT
>JAGCBE010000385.1 GCA_017652345.1 Methanobrevibacter sp. | reverse complement strand
ATTATTCTTCTTTTTTTAATCTATTTTAATCTATTTTTTAATCTATTTTTTAAATTATTTTATTAGATTTTCTTATTTTATTTTATTTCATATTATGTGGCTGTTTTTTTTTAAATTTTAATAACAAAATTTATATTTTATATTTAAAATAAGTAAGTTTATTAATTTTTAAATATAAAGATATTATTGATAAAGAAATTTTAAAAAATTAAATTATAATACTTATTATTAGGCAGGGATAAACTTGTTTGATTCATTAAAGAAAAAATTTGCTGATGCAAGTGGTAAATTAAGAAATAAAGTCGAAGATGAAGCTAAAGAAGAGAATAATGTAGAGTTAATCGAAGAATCTAGCGAAGAGACTTTTGACGAAATTGAATCTGAAGAATTGGAAAGTTCTGAAGGTGAAGCGGAAGATTTCGAAGAGTTTGAAGATGAAGATTTTGATAATCTTGATGAAATTTCAGAAGAGGAATTGGATGCAATGCTAGATGCTTCTTTAGAGGAAGATAAAGAGGATGATGAAAAGGAAAAATCCGGTTTCTTAGGCTTCTTGAAAAGAGACAAGAAAGAAGATCTTGAAGAAGAATCAGAGGAAGAATCTGAAGATGCTGAAGAAGAAACAGTAGAAGAAGTGGAAGAAGAAGGCATTGAAGATGAATCTGAAGAAATAGAAGAGGAAGCAGAAGAATCAGATGAATCTGAAGAAGAATCTAAAAAATCCAAACGTTCATTATTCAGACGTAAAAAGAAGGAAGACTCTGATGATGAGTCTGAAGATGAAGATAAAAAGGAGAAATCAGGCAGATTCTTATCATTCATTAAGGAAAAGTCAATATCTGAAGATGATGTTGAAGATATCCTATTTGAACTTGAATTAGGTCTTTTGGAAGCAGATGTGGCAATGGACGTTTCAAGTGTTGTTGTCGAATCAGTTAAAAATGAATTGGTTGGCCAAAAGATTAAAAGAAGCAGTGATATTGAAGAATACACTTACAAGGCTCTTAAGAATGCAGTTTCTAAAATCATTGACATTGATGGAAAATCAATGACTGAACTCCTTGAAGAGAAAGTAGCTCAAGGTGAGCCTCTTGTTGTAATGCTTGTAGGTATCAATGGTACTGGAAAAACCACAACTATTGGTAAATTGTCTAATTATTACATTAAAAAAGGATATACTCCAGTTATTGCCGCATCAGATACATTTAGGGCAGGAGCTATTGAACAAGTCCAATATCATGCAGACAATTTAGGCGTTAAATTGATCAAGCATGAAAAGGGATCTGACCCTGCAGCTGTAGCATTTGATGCAGTTCAGCATGCTAGAGCTAAAGGAAAAGAGCTTGTACTTATTGACACTGCTGGAAGAATGCAAACAAACACCAATTTGATGGATGAGATGAAGAAGATTCGTAGGGTCTCTAAACCTGATTTGGTTGTATTTGTAGGTGATGCATTAACAGGTAACGATGCAACCGAACAGGCAAGAAAATTCAATGAAGCTATTGATATCGATGGTGTCATACTTACCAAGGCAGATGCCGATTCAAAAGGTGGTGCTGCACTTTCAATTGGTTACATCATTAAAAAGCCAATTCTATTCTTGGGTATGGGACAATCCTATGATGACATTAAGGAATATGATGCTGACTGGATGTTAGAGCAAATATTCTCTTAAATTTTCATCATTTTTTATTTTTTATTTCTTTTTATCTTTTTATTCCTTTTTTATATTATTTTACTAATTTTAATCAATTTTAAAGCTAAATTTACTTAATTTTAAAGTTAAATTTATATATTAATTTTATAAATATATTATATATTAACTAAGTAAAATTAATTTAATATTTTGCAAAATTTATTAAATGGTGTGTTTTTACTTATTATGTTGAACGGTTTTTAATTTTATTTAAAATCTAAAATCTATTGTTTTGGGTTTTTTAAAATAAAATTTTTACATCGTTTTATTCGTATTTTTTTAATTTTTTTATAAAAATGGTGTGATTATGGAAATGAATAGAAATTTAAAAATTGGATTGATTGTAGCTATTTCTGTAATAGCTCTTTTCGTTTTATCCTTGCTAATTACCAATGCACCAGCTGGAGACGATAATGCAGTTCGTTTCGGTATTTTAACTCTCTTACCGCCTCTTGTGGCTATTGCTTTAGCATTCATAACCAAAGAGACTATTTTATCTTTGTTTATTGGGGTTTTCGTAGGGGAATTCATGGTTTCCGTTAACGATTTAAACATTATCAGCTCTGCTATCAATGCATTTTTAGCAATGGGTACTCAAATTATTTCTTGTATGGCTGATCCATGGAATGCAGGTATTATCCTTCAATGTTTACTTATTGGTGGTATTATCCAATTAGTAACCAAGATGGGTGGTGCAAAAGCTTTAGCAGACGAATTTGCTAAACGTGCTGACACTCCTAGAAAAGCTCAATTATTCACAGAACTTTTAGGATTATGTGTATTCTTCGACGACTACGCTAACTCCTTAATTGTAGGTCCTATCATGAGACCTGTTATGGACAAACTTCACGTATCCAGAGAAAAATTAGCATTTGTAGTAGACGCAACTGCAGCTCCTGTTGCAGGTATTGCTATTATTTCAACCTGGATTGGTTTAGAACTCAGTTTAATTACCCAAGGTTTTGAGTCTATTGGAATGCAAGTAAGCGGATTCGGTATATTTTTACAAACCATTCCATTTAGGTTCTATAACATTTTAATCTTAATCTTCATTGTTATCTCTGCACTCACTTACTATGAATTCGGACCAATGAAAGACGCAGAGAAAAAAGCACGTGCTAGAAAAGAAGATGAACCAGTCGAATCTCTTGAAGCAACCAGTTTTGATGATGTTAAACCGGTTGAAGGCATTAAATTATCTGTTTGGAATGCAATTATTCCTATTGGTGTATTGATTGTCGGTGCACTTATTGCATTCTACTGGAGCGGATATACCACTATCTTAGGTGGAGAAGACCAAGCTTTAATTACCTTAATGAAAACTTCCCCATTATCATTCAGCGGTATATTTGAAGCATTAGCAGCTTCTGACGCATCTGTTGCTTTGTTCCAAGCAGCATTGCTTGCTTCCATTGTAGCTATTCTCATGGCTGTACTCCAAAAGATCATGACCATCGAAGAAGCTATCAGTGAATGGGTAGGCGGTATGAAAACTATCGTTATCACTGGTGTAATCTTACTCCTTGCTTGGTCCTTAGGTGGAGTTATTGGTGAATTAGGTACTGCTGATTATTTAGTAGGTGTATTGGCAGGTGCAATACCTATATTTATCTTACCAACATTAATCTTCGTTTTAGGTGCTTTGATTTCCTTTGCAACAGGTACTTCCTATGGTACAATGAGTATTTTAATGCCATTAACCATTCCTCTTGCTTGGGCAGTTAACCCTGAAATGGGCTTTGTAATCGTATGTACAAGTGGTGTATTGACTGGTGCTATCTTTGGTGACCACTGTTCACCAATTTCAGATACCACAATTTTATCCTCTATGGGTACAAGCTGTAACCACATTGACCACGTAAGTACTCAGATATACTATGCAATTTTCGTTGCAGTTATCGCTATCTTATTCGGTTACATCCCAGCAGGATTCGATATTCAATGGTACATCTCAATCCCTGTAGCTATTGTAGTAATGTACATCGGATTAAGAGTACTTGGTGAAAAAGTACCTTTTGAAGAAGTTGCTTAAATATGAATTTTACTTAAATGGT
>JAGCBE010000045.1 GCA_017652345.1 Methanobrevibacter sp. | reverse complement strand
GGTACATATGCGTAGGCAAAACAGGTTTAAACAGCATAGGTTAAGAAGAAGAGCAGATAGGGCAATAAAAAGGAGACCTCCATGGAGAGAGTTAAACTTAAATTTTGTTGTATTGATTTTAGTTGTTATTTCAATGTCCATTGGAATTATAGAGATTAAAATAACAGACACCATCAGTTTTTTACTATTGCCTTTGATATATTCTTTGATTATGGGTTTAATTCTCTATTTGGCAAAACCATTTAAGTATATAGATCTTGAGCAAGCTAAAGTGGCAGAAGGGGTCATGGTTTTACTTATCGGTGTTTTACTTTGTAAATTGGCTATTTCAAGTGGTCAATCCATTGGCATGATTTTTCAGGTAGGACCTGCTTTGATTTTGCAGCTCTTAGGGGATTTAGGTACTCTTATAGCATTGCCTGTTGCTTTGCTTTTAGGTTTTAGAAGGGAAGTAATCGGTATGGCAAGTTCAATTTGCCGTGAACCTAACTTGGGAATTATCATTGATAAGTATGGCTTTAACTCTCCTGAAGCTCGTGGGGTTTTGGCTATTTTCGTAATAGGATCAATTATTGGAACCCCTTATATCAGTTTCTTATCAAGCATATGTGTTTCACTCATACCTTACCATCCATATGCATTTGCAATGGCGTCTGGTATTGGTAGTGCAAGTATGAATGCTGCTGCATTGGTTCCGTTAGTGCATACTTATCCTGCTATGGCTACTCAATTGGAGGCTTTTGCAGGATGCAGTAATATCCTTTCATTCTGTTTGGGTATTTACATGTGTATATTTGTTTCCTTGCCTCTTGCAGAAAAACTGTATAAATGGCTATCCCCAAAATTAGGTAAAGGAAATGCACATATCGATGATGATGGATATCGTCCTGATGAGGTTTATGAAGATGATGATGTCATTGATGACTTGAATGTAGGCAAACTTAAAAGATGGGGAGCATTGCTTTTTGGATTTTCAATTATTGTAGCTGTTGGAAATGTCGTAGGATATCACACTTCCTTTGTTGATTCATTTATTGCTATGATGATTATCTCAATCATTACAATTATAGGCATGTCCCTTGAAAGGATTATTCCGGTTCACATTCCATCAATTATCTTTATAAGTTTAATTGGTCTGTTTGTGGCTATTCCTGGTGTTCCTACTGCTGATTTTGTGGCCCAATATGTTTCTCAAGTTGAATTGACCACTATATGTACCGCATTCTTAGGTTATGTCGGTATTGCAATCGGTAAGGATTGGGAAGAGTTCAAGAGAATCGGTTGGAGAGGAGTCATTGTCGCTTTAATTGTAATCACTGGAACTTACCTTGGATCTGCAAGTATTGCAAACTTGACTTTATTTGTAACTGGAATGATTTAATAAATCATTTTTTCCATTATTTTTTTTATTTTTAAACAATTTTTATTTTAATATTATTTTTTTCTATATTTTGTTCATTTTGTTAAATACTTATTTTCAATCCATATTTAACCCATTACATAATATTTATCATTATTTGTCACTATTAATCATTATTTATCATTTTTTAGATTAAAATAGATTAGTTTATAAATGATAAACCTATAACTAAAATTATAGAACTTTTTTTATTTTTTAAAAAATCTTATATTAATATAGGCAGGAGTGATTTTATCACTGATCAATCTTCACATCCATATAGGGAAAAAACAGATAGGGCAATAAAGAAGAGACCTCCATGGAGGGAGTATAATCTCCACATTGTTGCATTTTTCTTGGTTGTAATTTCAATGTTCATTGGAGTTAGGCAGATTAAAATAACAGAAACTGCCAGTATTTTGCTATTGCCTTTGATATATGCTCTGATTATGGGATTGGGCCTTTATTTGGCAAAGCCTATTAAGTTTGTTGGATCTAAGCAATCCAAGGTAGCTGAAGGGGCTATGGTTTTATTTATTGGTGTTATCATTGCTAAAATGGCTGTTTCAAGCGGTCAAGCAATTTCCAGCATTTTCCATGTAGGTCCTGCTTTGATCTTACAGCTCTTTGGTGATTTAGGTACACTTTTAGCATTGCCTGTTGCTTTGCTTTTAGGTTTTAGAAGGGAAGTTATCGGTATGGCAAGTTCAATTTGTCGTGAACCTAACTTGGGAGTTATCATTGACAAATACGGTTTTAAATCCCCAGAGACACGTGGAGTATTGGCTGTTTTCGTTATAGGATCAATTATAGGTACTCCTTATATCAGTTTTTTAGCAAGCATATGTATTTCAGCACTTCCATTGCATCCATATGCATTTGCAATGGCATCTGGTATCGGTAGTGCAAGTATGAATGCTGCTGCATTGGTTCCATTGACACATACATATCCTGCTATGGCTACTCAATTGGAGGCTTTTGCAGGATGCAGTAATATCCTTTCATTCTGTTTTGGAATTTATATGTGTATATTCATTTCCTTGCCTATTGCAGAAAGATTGTATAAATGGTTATCTCCGATTTTAGGAAAACCTGATGAAGATTCCATTGACGATGAGTATGCCATCGAAGGTGTAAAGGATGATAAATATGCCGCTTCAGAGGAATTGAGTTCAGGTAAGCTTAAAAGATGGGGTACTTTTCTTGTAATATTTTCATTTATTGTTACCGTTGGAAATTACATAGCCTATAAGACACCTATGGTGGATATATTTATTGGAATGTTGATAATTTCACTGATTACAATCATTGGAATGTCTCTTGAAAGGGTTGTTCCTTGGAATATCCAATCAATAATTTTTATAAGCTTAATAGGTATTATCTTATCAATTCCAGGTGTTCCAACTGCGCAATATATCGTTCCATATGTTTCCCAAATTGAATTGACAACAATTTGTACAGCATTTTTGGCATATGTTGGTATTGCAATCGGTAATGACTGGGAAGAGTTTAAAAAGATCGGTTGGAAAGGAATCATTGTTACTTTAATTGTAATTTCAGGTACTTACCTTTGTTCTGCAACTATCGGACATATAACTATGGCTTTAACTGGCATCATTTAAGGAAAAATAACTCATTCCTTACTTTTTTTAATTTAAATTATTTTTTCAATTACTCTTTCACTTTTTATATTTTATTGAAAAATATTCATATTTTTATAATTTTTTTGTATTGTTTTTTTATAATTGTCAGTATATCCTGCAATAAATTATCCTTTATCATAATTTTTTTAGAATTAAATAGATTAGTTTATAAATGATAAATTAAAAAAATCTATTTGGTAAATATCATTTTAATTTACTAATTTATTTTTGTAATTAAGTTAAGGCGGGATTTTATTACTGGTAATCAAGCTCCACACCCATATAGAGAAAAAACGGATAGGGCAATAAAGAAGAGACCTCCATGGAAGGAGTATACATTGCATATTGTTGTTTTTGTCCTTGTTGTAATTTCAATGTTCATTGGAGTTAAGGAGATAAAAATAACAGACACTATCAGCATTTTATTATTGCCTCTAATATATGCTTTAGTTATGGGTTTGGCTCTTTTTTTAGCAAAGCCAATCAAATTTGTAGGGCCTGAGCAATCTAAGGTAGCTGAAGGGGCTATGGTTTTGTTTATTGGTGTTTTAATTACCAAATTGGCAATTTCAAGTGGTCAAGCTATTTCCAGTATTTTTCAGGTAGGCCCTGCTTTGATCTTGCAGCAGATAGGTAATTTAGGAACTCTTTTGGCATTGCCTATTGCACTCTTTTTCGGTTTTAGAAGGGAAGTTATCGGTATGACAAGTTCCATTTGTCGTGAACCTAACTTAGGTGTCATCATTGACAAATATGGTTTTAAATCTCCAGAGACACGTGGAGTATTGGCTGTTTTTGTTATCGGGTCTATTCTCGGTACTCCTTTCATCAGTTTTTTATCAAGCATTAGCGCTTCAATGATTCCTATGCACCCATATGCCTATGCAATGGCATCAGGTGTAGGAAGTGCAAGTATGAATGCAGCTGCCCTTGCTCCATTAATGCACATGTTCCCGTCAATGGCTACTCAGCTGGAAGCATTTGCAGGATGCAGTAACCTTCTTTCATTCTGTTTCGGTATTTATATGTGCATATTCGTTTCACTTCCTCTTGCAGAGAGGATGTATACTGCTTTAGCTCCTCATATAGGCAAGGACCATGAAATTTCACTTGATGATGATTATGACATTGAAGAGGTAATTCATGATCAGTATGCAACTACCGAAGATATGACTGTAGGTAAACTTGAAAGATGGGCTACATTCCTTATATTGTTTTCAATCACTGTGGCTGTTGGAAATTTCATTGGTTACCATACTTCAGTTACAGATGCATTAATCGGCATGCTTATGATTTCACTCATTACCATTGTGGGAATGTCTCTTGAAAGGATTATTCCATGGAATATTCCAGGAATCATTTATATAAGCCTAATCGGTATTTTTGTAGCTATTCCAGGTGTTCCAACTGCTGATTTCCTGGTTCGTTTCGTTTCCCAAATTGACTTGACTACAATCTGCACTGCATTTTTAGCATATGTTGGTATTGCAATCGGTAATGATTGGGATGAGTTCCAAAAGATCGGTTGGAAAGGAATCCTCATTACTTTAATTGTAATTTCAGGAACTTACCTATGCTCTGCAGGAATTGCACATTTAACTTTAGTTTCTACTGGAATGATTTAATTAATTTAATCAAATTTCTCATTAATCCTATTTTTTCTAGACTCTT
>JAGCBE010000044.1 GCA_017652345.1 Methanobrevibacter sp. | reverse complement strand
TATTATATATAAGGGGAAAAATAATAAAAAATTTGTATATAGTAAAATTATAGTTTTTTTTCTACTGTATATATGGGGGGGGGGAAGGGTACAGTAAAAAAAATACTACTTTTAAATATATATAAAATTTTTATAATGTTTTAAATGGTGGTATTTTTTCAGGTATTTATAAGGGGCCCGAGGAAATACCTCAAAAAATACCACCAAATAAATACCATCAAAAAGAAGAAAATAGTGATATTTTTTGGTAATAAAAACACTAATTAATAGAAGGATTGACAAAGTTAAAAATTTATGTTATAATAAATTATGAGGTGAAGATATGAGACAATTTCTTTCTCAAATTATTACAGATGATGATTTAAGTAAAATTCAACCAGGAGCTTTTAATATTCTTGCAGCTCCGCGTGGTTGGGGCAAAACTACTTTAATGTTTGATGAACGTATTTTAAAATTAGCTCGTGAAAAAAAACATATTATTTATTTAATACATAATAAATCTTCGCGCGATGCTATTGTAGAAGGTCATTCAAATGTAGCGAAAGTTTTTACAGATAAAGATATGGATGGATGGTTTGTTCACCGTCAAAATAAATTTTGGACTAGTGAAGATGATGTGAATTATATTCATGTTATGTGTTATCAAACTTTCGCGGCTTTATTGCGGCGAGAAGTAGATTGGTTACAAGATATAGATTTAATTGTTTGGGATGAATTTGATGATATTCAACAATATTATGAGGCTGAAGTAAATAAAGTAAAAAAAATGTTCCCTGATTTAAATGAAGAAAAAATTGCTTCCCTTCTACAAGAAGGAAAGCATACTAGTGTGACATCTTTTATTTATTTAATTCAAACAATAATTTTAGAGCCCAAACGAATTATTTTATTAGCAATTTCTGCTACTCCAGAAGCCGCAGCTCCGCTATTTGGAATGTATGTAAATTATATTTTACACGGTAAGCTACAAGAAATTTTTGATGCTAAGAATACTTATTATATTGAAAGTATTGCAGCTTATGTATCTTCTGGTGCAATTACTCCTCAGTCAAATATTTGTCCTTGGGTATTTACAAATCGTATTTCAGATATGTTGCGGCTTAAAGAGTTATTTTCTTCTATGGGGTTTAATGTTTTTCTTTATTGGTCTTATGATAACCCAGATTGGAAACATTTAGTAACAGATGAAATGCGCGCGGATGGACGATATATGGTAACCAAAAAATTGGTGCCAGAGAAATATAATTGTGTTATTACTAATCAAGCCGCGGGGCGGTCATTGGATATTTGTGACCAACGTTTTCAAGATTGGTTTTGTAATTCTACTTCTTATAGTGATATTGGGCAATTTATTCGTGCGAGGTATGAGCCCAATAATAAATATTTATTAAATGATGCGCGCGGTCTTGTTGAATTTGTGCGGGCAGAAGACCATTTTCCAACTTGTTATTTTCTTTGGCATGGGGCAAAAGAAATAAAGGAGTTGCTAAAAACAACTCCCATTTACTCTAAGGATTATAAAACTCAACTTACTACTTGGGCTGCGGTTCAAAAGGAATGGAGTGATACTTTTATTTTTGAAGACCGACGTTATGGAGCTAAACATTTAAAACAATACAGAATTAATAATAAAATTTTGTGTTGATTTTTGACCACACCCTTAAAAAGGGTGTGTATTTTTTTGGTTATTCTAGCTTAAGAGCAGCTTCTCGCCTGCAGCGCGAAAAGCTTTTGTCAAAGCCAAACCCAGCTGCTAGATAAACCGCAACTCCAGCTTATGCGGGTCCAGCTCCCAGCTCCCAGCTTATTTGTCTATGGAGGTGAAGTAAGGGTTGCCAGCATTCAACCTCTCTCCTCCCCTTCACTAATATTATTATAACACAATTTTATATCCAAGTCAAATAATAGGATTTAGTGTGGTATCATGCTAACATGGTAACACTTTACCAGGGTGAAGTATTGTTGACTTTTGGTAAAATTTTCGCGCCGGCCCGTAATTTTACAATAACTTAACTTGACATAATATAGTTTATATGTTATACTTAATCTATCAAATGAAGGGAGATTAAATTTTATGGTAGCAACTGGAATTGTGCGGCGCATTGATGATTTGGGTCGAGTCGTTATCCCGAAGGAACTGCGGCGTTCTCTGAATATCAAAGAGGGCGACCCGCTGGAAATGTTCATCGACAAGAGTACCAACACGATTAGTCTGCGGCACTATATCACCAATGAAGGCCGAGAAACCTCCACTATTCTGGATGACCTGGAGCATGGCGCAATTGACGGTATGCCGACCGAAGAGATTGAAGCCTTGAAGGCTTTGCTGCGTCACTATTATAAAGTGAGAGGAGAGGAATAAACCCTCTCTTTTTTTATGTTTATGTTAAATAACTTGGCCGGGCCTATTGTTTACATAATTTTAACTTGACATATTATAATTTTTCTGCTATACTTATTACAGTAAAAGAAAGGGGACTCAACATGAAAAAAGTTAGTTATGATGATATTCGGTATATCGGGAAGTATAAGAGGAACAGTTTTTTTGAGAGGTATTTTTGTAATTGGTATATTTCTATGTCTAACCGTAATGAAGGTTGGATTAAGTGTAGGATAAAGTTGTGGTTTTATCTGCTTACCTTCATTCCTATTTGTCTAATAAATTTTATTGGCTGTCTATGGGATGGCGGCATTAAAAATTTTGGTATAGAATCGCGAACGATTCACCATTATAATACTACTGGGTTAGTTAATGATGGTGATGAAACACAATTTGGGCGATTGAAAATTATTTATAATACGAAAGGAAATTAAAAAATGTTTAAGATTGGTGATAAAGTTTATTTTAATAGTAAAGTTACAGAAGAACCGATTTACGGTTATATTGTCAAAATCGAAATTGACCCCTTTGAAGAAATAGATGTAAAATTCGATAAAGAAAACTATGTTTTCTATACCATAAGGGTTTATAAAAATTTTTATAAAGATGGTTATGCCGATTTTAACCGCACTGAAAGGGAAATTTGTCATGCAAAAACTTAAACAATTTTTTGGAATAACTCAACCCTATCAATTTGATAGAATGGATATATCTACGTTCTTTACTTTCCTTAATACTTGTATTATTGTTGCGGGTAAGAGTGCCGCGCCTATGATGATAGTGGTGAATATTATTGGTTTAATTTGGGACTTACATGAACATTGCCATTTGAATTGTGTTTTTATGCGCTTGTCCTTAATTGTTATGAATATATACTTTTTGATGCCATAAGGCATCTTTTTTTATATCTATGTTAATTAACTTGGCCGGCCGAAAATTTAACATTTGCTTAAAATAAAAAGAAAAGGGCTTGCGCCCTTTTCTTAGTAAGGCCAGTGATAGTAAGGATAGTCGTCCTCATCCTCATCCTCATCTTCGTCGTACTCTTCGTCCTCGTCCTCGTCCTCATCACAGACGGAGACCTCGGCATCGGTGGACACATAATCCCCGTCAATATAGGTATCATAACCCTCGTCGGCGATCTTGTCCAGCAGTTCCATCAGGTCGGCCTCAAGCTCATTCGCGCGGGCGGCACGTTCACGCCGCTTGGCTTCGGCATCAGCCTTGATAGCATCATCAATAGCGTTACGCATTTCGCGCAGGATTTCGATGGGCAGGTCGGTCAGGACAATACCATTGGAGGAAACGCCGCAGTTAATCTTGTTAGTCATATTGAAAATTCCTTTCTGGTTTTTAAGTGTTTGCCTTCACTTGATGTACTTATTATAGCAGATGTTGTGGGATTTGTCAAGTTAAGATTTTGTTACCATCTTCTGTTGGCAAGCGCCAGAATCAGCAGGGTAATTATCAGAATGATAATAGTAATACCCCAACTAATCCAGATGGGTGCAAGTACCCAAATCCATGCCCAGTCGATAACCTTACCCAACTTCAAGCCAATGAACAGCAAGCCCAGCAGAGTTCCAAAACCACCGAAATTAACCGTAACTTTCTTATCTTCCATCTTGTAATCTCCTTTGGTTTGTAGTGTTGTCCTTCACTTGATGAATCTATTATAGCATGGGTTAGGGCAGAAGTCAAGTTAAAAGAATGTAAAGTTTGCGGGCCGGTCGAAAATTTAACATAATGATAAACAGAAGTTACCTTCTGTTGTGAAGTTCATATAAACACCATTTATAATCAAAAATATATCTAAGTTGAAAATTATAATATTCCAGAATTTTTCGCATAATAAAATTATCTTCCCAGGGAGTACAGACAATAGGGGAATTAACTTTTTGTGAAATAAGATACCCAATAATAGTTTTACCATAACCATGCCTTTCTTCAAAGACACATAATCTTTTAATTGCGTGGTTATGATATTCAGGGCAATTAACTAAAGAACAAATAGCTTTAATGGTTCCTTCTTGCTCAATGATATAACATTCTTTATTAGAAATATCAATAAAAATTTGCTCGGTTTTGATATATGAAATATTTTTTGTTATGAGAAGGTTATACAGTTTAGGATAATCTTTAATTGTTGCTTTTCTAATCATATTATTGCGCCCCTTTCTTTGATAAATATAGTATAGCATTTTAGCAATTAATAGTCAAGTTAAACTTATGTAAAATTTAGGGGCGGCGCGATTTGTTAACAATTATTTTACAAAAAAAAAGAAGGGGATTAATCCCCTTCCTCTTCTTTAGCCTTCTTTGCGGCCTCGCGCCTGGCCTTATCCTTCGCGGCCTTCTCGGCACGCTCGGCGGCCTTCTCGGCCTTCTTGGTCTGCTTAGCGTTGTAATCCGCAATTTCGGCGTCCATGAGTTCCTGCGCGGTACAGTCCTCACGCTCTTCCGCAACGATAACGCCGATGCGGGCATAGCGTGCGGTTCCGTTATCATCCTCGATGATAACACCATACTGGCGGTCATTAATCTTCTGGTAGCCTTCCAGGTTGGCAATGTTCAGGGTGTTGAAAATGGCGGTACGAATGTTGGAATCAATGACGGCCTTGGAAATCTTCGGCATAACATTTCCCTTTCTGGTTTTATAAGTGTTGTCCTTCACTTTCTGAATATATTATACTCCCAAATTTGAAAAATGTCAAGTTAAAACAATGTTAAATTTGCGGCCG
>JAGCBE010000384.1 GCA_017652345.1 Methanobrevibacter sp. | reverse complement strand
TAACTATTTACACTCCACTTGACACACCCACTTTACTCCCCACTTGACACATAAAACTGTCAACCACTTTACACTTGACAATCTTGACATATATTGTGTCAGTTTTTCTTGACTTTTATTATATTGTGTGAGAAACTTAATTTAGGAGGGTAGTAATATGGAGAAAGAATTATGTAGATCGCCGAGTAAAGAAGTACTTATCAAATTTTATAAACAACTATATAATAAAGATATCATTGGTGTATGGTCTAGTTTATTTCGATTTTATTTTGTAATTGATATTAATAAATTAGAACTAATAGAAGAACATGTAATTAGATATGAAGATAACCAATATATATTATACGAATTGGAGGTGTAATTATGAAAAGGTATAAATATAGGATAATTGAATATGGTTATACATCTATGACTTATAGTGAGGGCAAAGAAAAAATTGAGGTATGTAAGACACTCCATAAAACAAATAGTAAATTATTCTTTTATTTATTAATATTATGTTTCAAGATTAATGGAATAAAATATGAGGTGGTATAATGACGGGAAAGACTTATAGAAAACAAAGGAAGAAATCAACATATATTAGTAAAGGAACTGGATTTTCTCATGCAAGAAGTAGGAAACCACCGAAACAATTAACAGCTAAACAGAAGTTATATAGAGAAACTAAAAATCAAGTCGATTTAGTAAATAAGAGGTTAAGGAATCTGGATAAAAGTGGATATACTGGAACATGGGCATCTGGGAAACTACTTAATAGAATGAATGTTAAGAAATTACAAGGAAGAAAAATATTAACAAAGCAAAAAGGTGTTCCAAAAATTAAAGTAAATAAGAATTTATCTACGACTAACTTAATCGCAATACATCAAGCAACTAGACAATTTTTAGAATCTAAGACTTCAACAACAAGAGGAATTAATGAAACTCGTAAAAATGTAATTAATTCACTTCAAACAACTTTTAGTGATATGGGAAATAATATATCAAATGAACAAGCAGAACTTTTATATAGTTTATTTGATAATACAGATTTTGAAGATATTTCTCAATATTCAAATCCTAGTATTGTTTGGACTAATGTTGTAGATTATATACAGAAAGATACATCAGAAGAAGAATTACTTGATAGATTAGAAAGATATGCAAATGTCGATATTAATCATGATAAAGATATGCGAGAAAAAGTTATGAAAATGATTGAATATATAAAAGAAAATAGATAGGAGGATAACTATGTGGAGTTATGGTATAAATATGAGGGGCATGATAAGAAAACATTTGGAAAACGAGAGAAGATTGATAATAATATTTATACATTCGACATTGAAACAACTTCATTCATAAAGTTTCGAGGAAATATTTATCCAGCAATTTATTATGACGAGTTAACAGAAGATGAAAGAGAAGAAATAACATATTATTCTACTATGTATATTTGGCAATTTGGAATTAATGATAAAGTTTATTATGGTAGAACTTGGGAAGATTTAAAAAGTTTTTTACTTATACTTGATACTTTTATTCCAGAAAAGAAATATGTATTTATTCATAACTTAGCATTTGAATTTCAATTTTTAAAAGGAGATTTTCATTTTAAAAAAGTAATGGCTCGTAAAGCTCGTAAAGTGATGTATTCAATAATGAGTGATTATAATATTATTTGTAAATGTAGTTATTTTATGAGTAATGCTAGTTTGAAACAACTTCCAAAGCTTTATAATCTACCAGTTGAAAAGATGGTTGGAGATCTTGATTATAATTTACTAAGACACTCTGGAACTCCTTTAACAGATAAAGAGATGAAATATTGTGAATATGATTGTCTTGTTGTATATCATTATATAAAAGAAGAATTAAAAACATATGAAGATGTAAAGCATATACCAACAACATCAACTGGACATGTTAGAAAAGAATTAGAATCTATTGTAATGAAAGATTGGAAGTACCGTAGAATTGTAAATAAAGCCATTAATATAGATCCAATAATATTTAATAGACTTCAATTTTCATTTGCTGGAGGAATAACTCATGCAAGTTGGTTGTTTGCAGATAAAGTTTTAAAAAATATTGATTCATGGGATATTGTTTCAAGTTATCCTTATACACTTGTTAGTTATAAGTTTCCGTCTAGTGAATTTAAGGAAGTAGAACTAAGAGATGTAAAGGATATGAGTAGGAGATTCTGTTATATATTAGATGTAGAATTTGAAGATGTAGAAAGTAATTATTATAATACTTATATATCTTCTAGTAAGTGTAGAGATATTGTTGGAGCAGTATATGATAATGGTCGAATAATAAGTGCAAAAAGTTTTTCTATGATTATAACGGATATTGATTTTTATTTAATACTTGATTGTTATAAGATAGGAAGATATAAAATAAAACAAGCATGGTTTTCAACTTTAGCATATCTACCTAGAAAGTTTATTGAGTTTGTTCTTGATAAATATGTTAATAAAACTAAGTATAAAGATAATCCAGAATATGAACTTGAATATCAAAAAGAGAAAAATAAATTTAATGCTTTATATGGAATGAGTGTTACGAATAATATAAGAGCAAATGTAGTTTATCATGATGATTCTGGATTATGGGAAGAAATAGATCTAACAAATGAAGAAATAGAAGAGGCACTTCTAAAAGAAAAGAAAAAGTCATTCTTATCTTTTAGTTATGGAATATTTGTTACTGCATATGCAAGAGAGGCATTATTTAGAAGAGTTATGGAATTAGATGATTATGTTGTATATATGGATACAGATTCAATAAAACTTGTAGATGGATATAATAAAAATGTTTTTTATGAATATAATAAAGATGTAGAAAAACGAATTAATTATGTATCAAAAGCACTTCGAATTAATAAAGAAAAATTTGAGCCAACGGATATTCATGGAGTAAAACATTTACTTGGATTATATGAATATGAAACGAATGGATTAAATAAACATACATATAATAAATTCATAACACAAGGAGCAAAGAAATATTGTTATCAAAGAGATGAAAAAGATAAGAAAACAAAAGAAATAATAAAAGATAAGATTAGTATAACAGTTGCTGGTGTTCCCAAAGCTGGATCTAAATGTATAAAAAGACTTGAAGATTTTAATGATGGATTATACTTTCCTTATAGTATAACAAATAAACAAAGTGTTGTTTATATTGATGAACAAGAAGAAGTAGAACTTACAGATTATTTAGGAAATAAGAGAAAAATAAATGATAAATCTGGTTGTTGTTTACTTCCAACCAGTTATACATTATCAAAAAGTGATGATTATAGAAATTTACTTATTGATAATTCAAGTAAGAGAGCGAGGTATAAAGAATGAAAGATATATTAAGGGGATATATAACAATATATAAATCAAGAGGAAAAGATAATTATAAGAATATAAGTAAAGAAGAAAGAGCAAGAAAATTGAATAATATTATATGTCCGAGATGTAAATATCAAAATCATGAAAAGATGGTTAGTAAATATGGAAAATGCAATTTGTGTGGAGCAACTCTTTCAAAAGATTATTTTAAGAAAAAATTATTAAGGAGGATTCATGAAAAAGGTTAGTAAAGAATTAAAGTTTATTAAAGGATTCTCATCTACTTCTTTAAACAGAATTTGTAATGAAGTAGGAATAGATCGAGCAAATTTAGTTAAGAATCAATGTAAGGAAGAAGATGTTTTAAAAGTATATAATAAATTAATAACAGAATTTGCAGATATGTTAAAAGAATCCATAAAAGAGGATAGTTAATATGAAAATGATATATTATAATATAGATAACATTAATAAAGAGGGAGCAAATATTAACTTAATGTATGGAGAAAGATCTAACGGTAAAAGTTATCAAGTAAAAGACAAAAAGATGTTTAGACCGTATTTGCATGATACTAAAAGATATGTATCAAGTTATAAAAATCCCAAAGAAGTAATAGAAGTTGATATCAAAGCTGGAAGAAGATTCATGTTAGTTTGGAGATTAGTACAAGATATAAGAACTGAAAAGATAGAGCAATATTTTATGGATATGGATATTGTAAAATTAACAAATGAAAAATATAATACGATTGATGTATATCGTAGGCAAATCTTTTTAGCAAATTATGATATATCTACTGGAAAAACTATACGAGGAGAAAAGATAGGATATGTTGTTGCTTTATCTATTGAGCAAAATTTTGCAGGAGGAAGTTACTTAGATGTTGATGATATAATTTTTGAAGAGTTTATGTCAAGACTTGGAAATGGAACAACATATCTTTATCAAGAGCCAACAAAGCTCATGAACTTATATTCAACAGTTGACCGTAAAAGAGGAACAACAAAATTATGGTTAGTTGGAAACTCAATTACAAGAGTTTGTCCATATTTAAAGGATTGGGGAATACAAGATATCATACTTCATTTAAAACAAGGGGAGATAAAAACAAAGTGGATATCAACAGGAAGTTTTGATGAAGATGGAGAAGAAATATTTGTAAAACTAGCAATCGAGTACTGCAAAGATTCTGGAAAAACTAGTTATGTAATTGGAGATCATGCAGATATGTTAAATAAAGGAAGTTGGCAAAGTGATCCTCAACCTCATCTTCCTAAGAGTTATAAGAAATATGATTGTTTATTTAGAATGGTATTTTACTATAAAGGATTTAAGTTTTTAGCAGAATTTCTAAAAGATAAAGAGGGAAATGATTGTTGTTGGTTCTTAAAACCGAAATATACAAAAATAAAAGATAAGACATTAGTCTTTAGCGATATTATAAAAACTTCTAAATACTGGCAAAGAGATATCTATAATCCATTAATTAGAAATGATAAATTAAAGAAGTTTTTATATAATTTTAGAGAGAATCAAATATTTTATGCAACAGATTTATGTGGAACAGAATTTAAAAATAGTATAGATTTTGAAGTGAGGAAGTGATAAAGAGTGAGTAAAGAAAAATATTATTGGAAATGGAAAAACACCATAATTGATTTTAATAATATTAGTAATGAAAAAGACGAATATAGCAAATATATGACAAAAAAAGATTTAGTTTTTCATTATTTAGGAATACCTGATGAAGATATACACGAATGGTATAATGGTGGTTATTCTAGCGAATACAATACTGCTTTAAGATATGCTAAAGAATTAGGACTTGTTGAAGATTATATTGATTATGAAGAAATAAGATGTGAAAACAAAAGACTACACTCTATCATAAAAGAAGTTAGAGAATATATAGAAAGTTTTAATTTACCAAAAGATTTGGGTGTTTTGGGAGAAGCACCTATATCAATAAGTGAATTAAAACATATTTTAGAAATATTAGAGAAGGAGAATTAATATGAGTTGGTATGTAGAAGAAAGAGATTTTGAAGAAGATTTATTAAACCACCATTATGAGATTTTAATAAAACAAGGAATAGAAAAAGTTATTAATTTAGTAAATAATAAAAACAAAGAAATAGAAAGACTAAATAATATCATAAATGAATTTGAAAGATTATTACAACAAGATTTAGAAAATGAAAAAGATACATATTGGACTAATATAACAAAAGAAGATTATATACAATTTATGCTTAATAAATTACAAGAACTAAAAGGAAGTGATAAAGAGTGAAAAATATAAAAGAAATAACAGATATATTTGAACAAGAAATCAAAAAGAAATATACACCACAAATAACTATGCCTATCTATATGGGTGTTAGTGATATGGAAATTATATTAGAAGAAATAGAAAGATTAAATAATATCATAAAGAATACTGCAGTAGAACTTGAAATATTATTACAATCAGAAGATTTTGAATTAATTACAATGCAATTAAGAAATATTGTTTTTAGATTAAAAGGAAGTGATTTAGTTTCTATATTAAGTGAAATACCAACAAAGGAATTTGTTGAAAACTATTATGAACCAAAAACAAAAAGAGAATGGGAAGTTATTGATTTTATTGATAGATATTTAGCTTTAGATTTAGATGAATTTAATAGTAAAAGTTTATTAAATAAAATTAAAGAGATATTAAGTAGAGAAAAATAAAAAAGGATAGTGGTAAAGAATGAATAACATAACAATATACAAAGGTAAATTAAGTGAAGTAATAAAACAAATGAAAGAGGATATTAAAAATGAAGAAAAAGATATGGTTAGTAATAAAAAATATTGATAAAAATTTTACATTTACAAAATATTTTGATACAGAATATGAAAAAGATAAATATAAAAGAAAGGTAGAACATATCCGATATTTTAGAATCATAGAAGATTCAACGGATATAAATTGGAATTATAGTTAATATGAATAAAGAATTATTAATCGCAATTATTGGTTTATTGATTGCTAACATGATAGTAATTATCATGCAAAGAATAAAAATAGAAGATTTAATTGATGAAATAATTGAAAAAGAAAATATTATAAAAGAATTGGAGATGAAAAAAGATGAAAAATAGTATTATTATATTATGTAAAAATATAAAATTAGATCGTGATCATAAAAATGTACTTTCTTATTCTGAAAGTGCTATGGTTGAATTATGTTATCAAAATGAAATAACTCATGCCTCTAATTTTAGTTTTATTAAAGAGGGAAAAAATGAAATAGAAGTTCCTTTTACTTATGCACAATGCCTACAATCAAATTATATTGCTTTTCAAAATCCTAGTTATTCAAATAAATGGTTTTTTGCTTTTGTAGATTCTGTTGAATATCGAAATGATGGAGCATGTAGATTAAAATTTACAGTTGATAATTTTGCTACTTGGTATGATTATTGGGACGCATCTCATTGTTTTGTAATTAGAGAACATGTATCAGATGATACAGTTGGACTTCACACTTATCCAGAGGGACTTGAATATGGAGATTATGTAATAAATACTACTGGAGATGTTGAAACGGATCTTGATACAACTATGCTTATTTGTATTGCTGTTTCATATCTTCCAGATAATACTCCATTTTATACACAAAATAGAGTTTATGGAGGAGTTTTTTCTGGAGCAAATTTCTTACTATTTAGATTTACAGAATCAGCATCTAAATTTATTCAAGGAATGGCAGATATCGGACATGCTTTAGATGTTATTGGAGTTTCTATGATGCCTCTTACTATTGCAAATGTAACTTATGGAGATGGTTGGACAACTGGAAATTTAGGAAATCAAACAGGAATTGAATTTAAAGTTCTAACAAATACAGTTACTCCAAAGACAATAAGAAATGATATAACACTAGCTTCTCCATCAACTTTAAATGGTTATACTCCAAAGAATAATAAACTTTTTTGCTATCCTTATAATTGTCTTACTATTACAAATAACGCTGGTACACAAGCCGAATATAAATATGAGGATTTTATAAATAATACTCCTATATTTTCTCTAATTTCAGTTCCTACTATGAATAGTAGTTGCTGGTTATTTCCAAATAATTATAAAAAATCTTCAGATGCTAAAGGAGGATATAATTGGGGAATACCAGTAAGTAAATATCCAACTGGAAGTTATAGAAATGATATGTACACTAATTACTTAACTCAAAATGGTATAAACTTATTTGGAACTCCAATAACTTCTCCAGTTGCTCATGCAATAGGAGGAGGACTTCAAGCACTTACATCAGCGATTACTTTAAATGCAGAGGGAATTGGATCTGGACTTGGACAGATGTTTGGAGCTGTACAAGAACAATATAAAGCAAGTATGATTCCAAATCAAATAGGAGGAGAACTTAATTCAGCAGATGTTGCTTTCTCATATAAAAAGATGTCTCCAACCTATTATAAAATGTCAATTCGTGCAGAGTATGCCCAAATCATTGATGATTATTTTAAAAGATTCGGCTATAAGGTAAATCGAATAAAACTTCCAAATCAAGTAGGAAGAGAAAATTTCAACTTTGTACAAATAGGAAGAACAGAAGATATAGCAGAGGGAATTGATGGAGTACCTGCTCTTGCTATGGAAGAAATTAATAATATATATCGTAATGGAGTTACTATTTGGCATAATCATACAAATTTAGGAAATTTCTCAGTTTCAAATAATATTACTTCATAATAAAAAAGAACGGTTTGACCGTTCTTTTATTTTAATTATAATTTCCAGTACCTCTATTTGTAATAGATAATATAGAAGTATTATAATTTAAAATTTGATTTTCATTATCGAAATTGTAATTATAATCAAGATCATAATTATTACAATTTGTAACAATAATATTATATTTATTTTTTGCAAGTGATTGACCACTTTCATATGATAATGATAAATTATTAAAATAACAATTATTAATATAAACATTATGAGAATTATCTTGTCTGGTACATGAAAATCTTAAAGCAAATCTAGTAGTATCAGATGAAGTTTTTACAAAAGTTGAATCCTTTAAAAATATATTCATTCCATTTTGTCCATTTTGACCGTTTTCATGAATAGAAAAACTTCCTAGACTTCCTCTAATATAGCAATTATTAACAGTTAATACTGTTCCAGTAGTACCACCACAACCAACTGCTTGAGGATATCCATCATTATTTAATTTTTTAATATTTAAATTTTCTAATAATATATTTTCATTAATATAATCACTACCAGTTTCAATATGAATAGCATATCTGCAATAATCACAATCAATTTTTATATTTTTTATAGAACATGTTTCTTGAATATTAAGTGGAGATATTTGTACGCACATGTGATGAGTTGTTTCACTTGATGTTGGTCTATATCTTAAAACAACTTCACCAACACCAACAATGGTAGTATTTTTAGGAACGAAAGGACATAATTCATGATAATTTTTTGTTTGATTTTCTTCTGCTTGATGCCATTCACTTCCTCCATATTCTTCAAACAGATCATAAATACCAGGCATAATTGTAATAGTTTTTTTATTTTCATTTCCTTGCAAGTCTGTAAGTGCTTCAATTATACCAGTATAATCTCCACCACTAGAAGCAACAACATATTTTTCTTCTGCATCTGGTACAAGTTCTGCTATTTCAGTTTTTTGAGTTTCAGTAAGTGGAATATAATCTTTTAAAGTAAAACCATAAGGAATATATGTTTCTGGAAGTGAATCACTTTTTACAACCATAAAATTTTCTGGTAATGCTCTTGCTTTTTTACAACTAAAACCTAAATATTTTGTACTTGCAGAGCAAGTTATAGTTTTAGGACTTCCAGTTGCAGTTACTTTATTAATAACTTTTTTATCAGCATCAAGTCTATATAAATTATAACCACTTGAAGTTAATGTATAATCTCCAGCACCATCTATTTTTACAATACCACACCAGAAAGTTGAATCACTATTTGTTTCTAATAAATGAGTTTCTGTATTTTCTGAATAATAATAATTCATATGAGTATCATCATCTTCAACATATAAATTAGCATTAACTTCTCCAATATGATTAACTGTATCAACCAAATTGGTTAAAGTAGTACTATCTTCTGTTGCTTGATATACCCAACCTTGTACCCATTCTGTTCCATCATAATAATAAAGATATCCATCACTAGTATTTACATATACTCTATCTGTTTCTGTCATATCAGCTGTTGATGATGCTGGAAGTGGTGATCCACTAGCAAGTCCATCAACTTGTGCTTTTATTCTATTTACTTCTGCATTAATATCATCTTCATATGCTTGGTAAATTGGATCTACATAATTTTTAATTAAAAGTAAAAGACTTCCATCTTCTGCCATTTCATCTAATTTATGATTAATTTCAGTTTGTACATTCAAATTTTCAAAATAATTATCTACAAATGTTTTTAATATATTAAAAGCATTATATAATTCGATAACAGATTGATTAGTAGTATTTTGGTTTTCAATTACTTTATTCATTTCTTCTACAACTTTACATAATAACTCATAATTTGTAAGTGCATCAAAATCCTCTTCAATATATGGGAAATTTGTAAGAGTTTGCATACTTAATAAAACTAATTTTTTAAAATCTGGATTATTCATAAAATCACTCCTTTCATTATAAAACTAATCCATAGAATAATTTATCCAAATCTTTAAATATCATTGAATAAATTGATTCTTTATTTTCTATAAATTCTTTATAAATTCTTATTTTATCAGCTGGACTTCTTGATATAGTTTCGGATAAGTTTCCAGAATCAAGAACTTGATTAGATCCCATTATATTATCAGTTGAAGTATCATAATTATAATCTGTTACATATGTTCCATTTCTAACATCTGCAAGTTGATTTTGAGGAAGTTCCGAAAATCTCCTATCAGATGTTGAAGTACCAGATGATGAATTATTTGAATTTGTTGCTCTTGAATCAGTAACTGTTCTTGTTATATTTTCTCCATTATTAAATAAATCCCAACCATCTAACATATCAAACATTTTATTATACATTGGCATAATTTCATTTAGTTTTGTATCAAGTGCAATTTTAAATGCTGTTACTGTTTCATAACCAATTCGCCTCATCATGAATTTTTTAAGTATTAATGTTTCAAATTCCTCTTTTGAGATATTGTCAGTAAGAGGATAATCAAAATCAAAAATTTCACTTCTAGCATAACTCGGTAAATCCTTAATTTTTACTTTTTCTTCTCTATTAAAATTTACAATAGCATTCATTATATCATATAAAGTAGGAGGAATATCATAATCAGTTGGTATAAACATCTTCGGATATAGAAAGAACATTATTATCAACCTCCTTTTCTTTTATACTAGTTGGAACTCCATCATAATACTCTATTTCAATATTAAGTCCCCATTTTTTATTAATTTCATCTACTGCTCTTTGTCTTGGCTCGAATCGGTTATATCTACTTGCAACTGTTCCACCTTGTCCCATAGATACTTCATCTGTAATTAATCTTTCTTTTTTCTCTTCAACAATAGATGTAATTCCAATTAATCTATAAAAACTAGCCCATTCTTTTTCTAAATGTAAATCAAGTTTATCAACTATATAAGGAGCT
The DNA here is from genome assembly GCA_017652345.1 of Methanobrevibacter sp. The sequence continues at coordinate 5,053 of JAGCBE010000384.1, read as the reverse complement.
GGAGCAACAACACTTGTTAAATCATCAAGATCTATATTATCATATGCAACTACATTTTCAACCATTCCATCAACTTGGTTAAGTAAATCTCTTACAGTTACTTCTTGATCTCTTGATGTTCTCCAAATTCTAGGAGTTCGCTGTTGAACAATATTAATATCTTCTGTTCTAATAGAAAGAGATATTCTATCTGCTCTTTGCATAATTTTTGGCATCATACTAACTCTTCTAGTATTATCATACATTATAATAAATTCGCCTTTTTCTAACTTTTTATGATATCTTCCATTTTTTGCTCGAGCCATAATTGCATTAGGTCGTCCATAAATATCATATCCATTCATAACATCATAAGGAAGTGCAATTACAGAATCAAGTATTTCATCATAAAACCATGCTATTGATCCATTAAAAAGAAGTACTTGATTGACATAACCAACATCAATATATGATGGAACATTTTTAAATTGATAAACATTTTCAGCAAGTTCTATCATATCATCAAGTACAGCCCATTTTGTTTTTTGATTAGTAAGTTGCGAAAGAACTAAATTTTTTCTCATAATTTTCTCCTTTCTATAAAATATTAAAAGAGAGGGAATTTATTTCCCTCCCTTATAGGAATTATTTATTTCTAGCATTGCCAACTGTTAATTCTTTTGTACCTTTCTTTGAGGTATCAAATATTGAAGTAGCAGTTACAGTTACTTTAGCAACAGTTGGACTTTCTGGAGCAGTAAGTAATCCAGTTGATGAAATAGTAAATCCATCAGTTGCAGAAGCTGTATCAACACTCCATGTAACATCAGTTGATGGATTTCCAACTTTTACAACAGATGCACTCATTTGTAGAGTAGAACTTGCAGCAATAGTTGTTGCAGATCCAGCTGCTGTTACTGTTACACTAGTTATTGATGGTATTGTAGATGATGCAACAGTTATTGTTGCAGTTGCAGTTTTACTTGAATCAGCAATAGAAGTTGCAGTTACAGTAATTTCAGTATCTGCAGTTACTGTTGATGGAACTTTTAATAAACCAGATTGATCTATCGTTACTCCAAGTCCAGCACTAGTTGAATCAACACTCCATAAAACAGCTTTATTTGCAAATCCAGTTGTAGTTACTACACTTGCAAGTTTTAATTCAGATCCAGCAATTAAACTTGCAGATTCTGGAGATACTGCAATAGTAGTTACTCCTACTGCATCTTTTGTAAATACAACTGCTTGTTTCATTGGAGAAGTTGCTTTTACTCCCCAATAATGTAACCAGTGATTATTCTTTAAAGTTTCTGGATTATAGAATGATGTTCTCTTAATTCCAGCAGTGTTTGCACTCATAACATTTTCAAGTTCAGTTTCAGCAACATTATCAAGTGCATAAGTTTTGTTTTGGAAGAACTCATCATCAATAATAGATACTGGTACATTTGCAAGTGCTGCTAATTCATCACTTGTAAATGGAATAAATTGATCTCCTAATACTTCCGTAAGTCTTACTACATCATGATTTCCATATCCATCAATTAATGCAAGACGAGTTTTCATCTCTGCATCATTTCTAAAGAATGAAGTAGCAAGTACTTCCGTTGACATATCAGCTTCAAAATCAGTATTTAAGATTGCTATTTGTTTTTCGAATGGAGTAGCAATTCTCATTCCCATTGGATTATAATTTGGATTTCTAAAGATTAATTTGTTAGAAACAGATTTTAAGAAACTTACTCTTTGACGAGCAGTTAAACTATCATAGTTTGGAATTTGTACAGATGTAACAGTACCATCAACAATTCTACGACATAACATATATTTATTAACAATATATTTATCATATTTATATCCTTCCCATAAAGAAGAAACAATTTCATCAACTAAAGTTAATAAACCTCCTTCAGTTGCAAAAGCCATAGCCATTTGAGCATCTGAAGTTGTTGTCTTATAGAATTTTTGATAATTTAATCTATGTACATATTCATATACATCTGGAACAACATTTTCTAAGAAATGATCCACATCTGTTGCATAAGTATTATAATCAAATACATCTGCAATATCAACAGCCATTTCTCTAAAACTATCACCGAAATACATAACTCCATTATTAGTGAAATTCTCCCATGGATCTTCCCAATAATTTCTATGAATTAATGTAAGTCCGATAACATTGATTGCATTTATAAATGCATTTTTGTATCTTTCATTTGATACAATTAACTTTCCTATTGGTACAAGTGATTGTCCTTGTACTGGTAAATTAATATCTTCTCTTAATTCTGGAGAAATATTAATCATATAAGAAAGCAATTCACTATCATTTCTTACTTTTAACTTATCAGTAATTGGCATATTATCACACTCCTTTATATTTCTTTTATATCAATTACTTTTTCTTCTTCAACTTCTTCTTGCTCATCTTCTACTGGATTTTCTTTTTCTTCGCTTTCATAAAAACGAGATTTATATTTCTCTTTTAAAGCATTATAATCAGCTTCAATTCGAGTAATATCTTCTTTTAATTTTCCTACTTCTTCACTTTCGTCCGTAAAAGAATCAGCAATATCTTCCATTAAAGAAATTTTTAAATCATCATCAATTTCTAAGTCATTAATTCTTTTTGACAATTCCTCTTTGGTTAGTTTTGCCATATTATCCTACTCCTTTCTACCTAATAAATAGCATAAAAAAAGAAATTCGTCAAGAATTTCTTTTATTTCTATAAAGTCTAGCATATATTGCCCATGGAAATTTCCTATCTTCTTCAACTGGTGTTGGAGGTGTCGGAGATCCTCCTTGAAATATTAACCAATTATAATTATTTCCATCAATTATTGTTGTATCATTTACATAACATATATCATATATATGATTAGAATTTTTTAATTCATACCATTGAGTACTACCTGGTATATGCTCATAGCCATCATAAGTTCCATTTGCTGTATTAAAATGCATATGATCTCCAGTTACAAATCCTGCTGTTCCAGTATGTCCTATTAAATCTCCTTGGCTTTTTACTGTTCCAACAGCTGGAGGATTATTATCATGTTCGAATGCAAATGTAACATAACGAATAACTCCATCTGCACAATGTACCATATTTGTACTTTGCCATGTCGCATTACTACTTCCAAAATGAGCAACACAACGACAACTACAAGGAGCATAATAAGGACATTGATAAACTCTTCCATTTGCGTCCCAACCTAAAAAGTCCATAGCAAGATAATGTGATACACTTCCATACTCTCCTTGAGATATGTTCATATATTCCATTGGAAATAACATTACTTCATATCCATTACTATCATATAATCTTTGATATTGTTGCATTAATAACTACCCCTTTCATATATAGGATAGTTTGTTAGTTTTGTTGCTTCTGTAATTTTAACTAGACATTCTCCATAATCTCTAGTACTAATCTCTGCAAAATCATCAATATAATCAATTACTCGATATGTTAATCCTCCAAATTTTTTTGGTTTTATGGTTGCAAATTGTTCTTTTGTATCTACTTTATATATATTTCTTTCTTCAATCCATTCTGGAAGATTAATATACATAACCTCATCTTTTAAATCTAAACTTCCAAATAATTCTCCATCATTATACATTTGTCCAGTTATTTCAAATTTGCTATCCATAAATATACCTCTATTTTTCTTCAGCTTTATCAAGTGCTACTATCTTATCTTGAAGTTTTGCCATTTTTTCTTGAGATTCTTCCATTAAAGAAATTTGTTCTACTAATATTGAAAGTTTTTGTTCTAGTTTTCCAATTTCTTCTTTTTTATCGTCCATAATAACTTTTACATCAACTGTTTCAAATATCTCATTTAATAATTTTACATCTTCATTTTTTAACATATTAATCCTCTTTTCTATTTACTTTATATTCTATTTTTTCAATTCTATCTGTCATTTCTGCCATATTTTGTTGCATACTAGCCATATTTAGTTGAATTTGAATCATAGTATCACTTATCTTTCCTAATAAAGCATTATTCTTTTCTTGATATTTGAAAATGAATAACATTAAAAATAAAAATGATGCAATACCTAGTCCATTCTCAACACATACTTTAATTAAATCTTCCATATTATAATCCTCCCTTTCTAATATCAATATAACATAGAAAGAGAGAATTATAAATATATTATTTTACAATTACGGCTTTTAAATATTTGTGTCCTTTTTGTTCTGCATCAGTTTGTACAATTTTAATCTTAATTGGACTTTCTTTTGTTGGATATCCTTTGAATGTACAAATTAGATCTAAACTCATGAAGAAAGCATTGCTTCCAGTTACATACATCTTTCCATCTGTTGTAAATAAAATTGTTGTATGTTTGAAATAATTTATTACTTCTCCATCATCATTTGTATCTTCTACTTCTCTTTCTCTTACATATAATCCATTAACTTCTAGTATTTCTCCAACATGATCATTAATCTTTTCCATATCCTCATTGTCTTGAGTAGAAAGTAATAGATCTACATCTTTTTCATCTTGTAAGTTAAGTGTACAAAGAACTCCTCCTTTCTTTGCATTACTTTGCAAAGTATTTAATGCTAATGCATTTTCCATAATATAACCTCCTAGCGTTCGGTCGCTACCCATTATTTTTCGGAACTTAATAGCTCCTAGAAGATATATAAGTAAAAGTAGAATAGAGGTTAATCAAAATACTTACATATCTTCTAGCAACTATTAAATTAGTTGCTTATATAGAATTTGCTAATACTAAATTATACAAATCCTCTAGTTCTTTTTTAGTTAATTTTTCTAATTCTTCAACAGATGCAACAAAATTAAATCTTCCTTTCTTAACTTGTTCTGCTTGTTTATTTCTTATCTTCCGGATCATTATAGCTTTATATAATGTAATTCTCTTCATAAATAATACCTCCTTTACTTAATATAATTATACAATACATAAAATAATTAAGTCAAGAAAAACTGACACAATATATGTCAAGATTGTCAAGTGTAAAGTGGTTGACAGTTTTATGTGTCAAGTGGGGAGTAAAGTGGGTGTGTCAAGTGGAGTG
>JAGCBE010000383.1 GCA_017652345.1 Methanobrevibacter sp. | reverse complement strand
TACAAAGATTTATATATAGATAATAATCAAATATAATTAATGTATCTATAATAATATGATATTTTCTTATTTTAAAATATTTTTTTAATTATTAGATTCCAAGATTTACAGTTTGTTAAATCTTTTTTTATAGTTTTTAAAACTTTCATTTAGTTTATTCTATGAATGAACAGGACTATGAAAGGAGTATTTGAAAGAGATTAGAAAAAATATTTTTTATAAGAATGTGTAGATGCTCTCATGCTCGTAGGAAACTGAAAAATGTTCTTATTAGTATGTTATAATTTATCCTCATGCTAAATGGAAACCTAAACAGTTCCAAGTGGTTTGTTGTAATTATTTATTATATAATCTGTTAATTAAGTTCTAAAAGTCTTTTAACAGAGAAATCAATTAAAGGTGAAAAATATGAAAATGCCTAAAGAAAAAAGAACTTACTGTCCACATTGTAAAAGACACACTATTCATGAAGTGCACACTTCCAAAAAGAGAAAAGCTAGTGAATTAAAATGGGGACAAAGACAATTCAGAAGAGTTACCGCAGGGTACAGAGGTTATCCAAGACCATTACCAGGTGGTAACAAGCCGGTTAAAAAATTAGATTTAAGATACAAATGTAAAGAATGTGGAAAATCCCACATCAGAAAATCTTTCAGAGTAGGAAAACCTGAATGGGTATCTAACTAGGTGATTTGTATGGCAAGTAATGGAAGAGGAAACTTTTTAAGAGTTAAATGTTTAGATTGTGATAACGAACAAATCATTTTCGATCGTGCAGCTTCTGATGTAAAATGTATCATCTGCGGTAAAACTATTGTAAAATCCCGTGGTGGAAAAGCTAAAATCATGGCTCACATCGATGAAGTTTTACAATAAGCTTAAAATTATTAATAGCCGATTGCTATAAACTCAGCAATTCTGAATAGACAATTGGCTGTTATGTGATCTTAGAATAAGGATAAGTAGTTTTCAATTACTTATCTTAACTGTTTTTATTTCGGTGTTTTAATTGGTAAGAAAAAGTCAAGAATGGCCAGATGAAGGAGAACTTATTGTAGGAACCGTCTACAAAGTTGTTAACTATGGTGCATTTGCTAACTTGGAAGAATACGCAGGCAAGGAAGCTTTCATTCATATTTCTGAAGTTTCTTCTGGTTGGGTAAAGAATATTCGAGATCATGTAAGAGAAAATCAAAAGATTGTTGCTCGTGTTTTAAGAGTTAATCCTAAAAAGGGTCATGTAGATGCTTCTTTAAAAAGAATTAGAGAAGATCAAAGGACTAAAAAGATCCAACAATGGAAAATTGAACAAAAAGCTGAAAAATTCTTGGAATTAGCTGCTAAATCTTTAGATAAGGACTTGGATACCGCTTACGATGAAGTGGGATATGAACTTATGGATATCTTTGGTGATATCTATGGTGCATTTGAAAGCGCTTCTGAAGAAGGGGCAGAAACTCTTACTGAAGAGGGAATTAGCCAAGAATGGGCTGATGCCATAACTGAAGTTGCTGTAAAGAACATTCAACCTCCTGAAGTTCACATCAGCGGTTATGTAGATATTAAGAACTACAACCCAGATGGTGTAGAGGTTATTAAGAAAGCGCTTATGGCAGCAGAAGATGAAAACATTGAAGTTCAATGTGTTGGAGCTCCTCGTTACAGAATCACTGTAACTTCTACTGATTATTTGGTTGCTGAAAAACAATTGAAGGAAGCAGCAGAAAAAGCTATTGCTATTGTAGAAGAGGCAGATGGAACTGGAGAATTCTTACGTGAAATTGAAAATTAATTAGTGAATCAGATGAAAATGAAAATGAAGAAGTGTCCTGTTTGCAATATTTACACACTTAAAGATCAATGTCCTAATTGTGGTGGTGAATTGAAAGTGATTTATCCGCCTAAATTTTCAGTTGAGGATAAGTATGGTAAATATCGCAGACAATTAAAAAAAGAGATGCTTAATAAGGAATAATAAAAGTTTTTAATTAGCAAGCTATTGTTAGTTTAAAAACCATTATTCTATTTTTTTATTTTTCTATTTTTACAGATTTTACGATTACGATTTTGATTTACGATTATTTGATTATATTAATAAATGTTCTTAAAGGTGATCTTATGAGAACAACTCAATTTAAAGTATTAGAAGAAGTTAGTTTAAACAATCCTATATTTATTGAAGCACTTCCTGGAATCGGTCATGTAGGAAAATTAGCAATTGATCATGTTATTGATGAACTTGATGCTACTAAATTTGTAGAAATCTATTCCCCATACTTCCCTCCACAAGTTCTTGTTGGTGAAGGTGGAGTCATTGAAGATATGAAGAATGAGATGTATTACTTAAAGTCTGCAGGTGCAGATGAAAGGGATTTCATATTTTTAGTAGGAAATTGTCAAGGATTATCACCAGAAGGTCAATACGAACTTTGCGGTTCAGTACTTGATTTTGTGGAATCAAAAGGTGCTAAAGAGTTTTACACTTTAGGTGGCCTTGCTACAGGTCAACCTGTGGAAGGTACTGAAGGCCGTGTTTTAGGTGCTGCTACCCATGAGGAAATTATTGAAGTACTCAAGGAAGCAGATATTGAAATCAGATCTGCAGATGGTGGTATCGTTGGTGCTTCTGGTTTATTCTTAGGTTTAGGTAGACTCAGAGGAATGAAAGGAGCTTGCTTAATGGGTAAAACTCCAGGTTATTTCATTGATGCTGAAGCAGCTGAAGCTATATTGCAAAAATTAGCTATTCTTGTAAAACTCGAAGTAAGTACTGAAGAGTTAGAGGCAAAAGCTGAAGAAATCCGTGAAATGATTTCTCAAGCTCAACAAATGGAGCAAGAAATGCTTCAAAGAGCAATGGGTCAACAAGCACCACAACAAGCTCAAGACGACCTCAGATACATAGGTTAATTAAACTTTAGATTTTAAATTTCATAGCTATTGTTTTTTAGCTATTTTCTTTTTTTATTTT
>JAGCBE010000382.1 GCA_017652345.1 Methanobrevibacter sp. | reverse complement strand
TGTATTGATTGTATAATCAAATCATACAATAGAGCTAAATGAAAAAAGGGTTAAAAAATGAGTGTATTCGACTATATCTGCCATAGAAGACCTGAAAGAAGCTTCTTCTATAAAGGTCGCCAATTTCCTGTCTGTGCAAGATGCACAGGATTTTACATTAGTGGAATAGCTAGCATAATCCTTTTGGCATTCATTCCAGTTCCTTATTCATGGACAACATTACTTTTAGGAATTCTTCTTTTAATTCCATGTGCAATCGATGGATTTACCCAATTGTTTGAATATAGGGAAAGCAATAACACTCTTAGACTGATTACTGGACTTCTTGGAGGAGTAGGTTTAATATTAGTCTATGAAATGATGATAAGATTCTTTGTATATACTTTCTTATAAAAATAGAAAAAAGTAAAAAAACAGTAAAATAAAACTAGAAAAAAAATAAATAAAAAAAGTAAAAAAATAAGAAAGTAAAAAAAGTAAAAAAAGGAGAAATTAAAATCTAAAGAGATTTTAAAAATATTAACGTCTTGCACGACCTACTTTACGTGCAATAACAAGTTCTCCAACGGAAATAAGACCTGCAAAGAACTTTTCAAGTCCGCCAGTTGCCCAAATAGCTTCACCGAATGTTGCATCCTGAATATTTTTCTCATATTCTTCAGCAGTTATCTTTACACCAGTGGTTCTTGTACTGATTTTAGCGGAAGCTTCCATCAATTCATCCCAACTGACTCCTCTAAGCTCTTTTTCCATAGCCTTGTAAATCTTATTAACCTTAATATCATACAATGAAGACATTGAATCTACAATATCTACAGATCTGGTAACTCCAATTACCTGATTTTCATCATTGATAATAGGGATGCTGATTAACTTATTGTTGGAAGCTGCAATAACAACATTTCTTGCCGCTTCATTTTCATTAATAGTCATGATTTCCTCAACAGGACTCATAACATCAGCAATAGTTTCCTTGCCTTCACGTAAACCTTTGGTTATATTGAATGAAGTAATCCAACCTTCCAATTTCATGTTTTCATCTAATACAGGAGCAGTAAATCTTTTGAACTCCTCCATTTTTATAGAAACATCTTCGATAGAATCATTTTTTGATACAAAAACAAATTCCTTATCCATCATCTCTTTAGCTTTCATTTTAAACACTTCTCCATAAAGATTTAAAAATTCATAAATATAATCTCATTAAACTTTTTAAATTTAATCATCTAAAACTAAATTTAAAGCACCTACAGGACATCTGCTGGTACATTCCTTACATCTTATACATTTATCATTATTCAAGAATATTTCACCGTCAACTACCTTGATAGCATCTACAGGACAGTTGTCCTCACATAATTCACAAGCGACACAAATGTCCTGATTGACATCTATGTGACTGTAAATCACCACTGGACCTAAATTCCTTTTAAGGCTAATGGCTCCTTGAATGCATAGATTAGCGCAAGATCCACATCCACAGCAACGGTTCTTATCAATATATGAAAACATATTTCCATCTTCTGTGTCAATAGCTCCAGCACTTGGACATGTTTCCCCATGGGCTTCAATGTATTCCTTGCTTCTTAAAGATATTGCATTAGTAGGGCAGTATTTAAGGCAAGACCCACAACCAATGCACTCTTCACGGTTTATGGAAATATCTTCCATTTTAAGGTTTCTATGAGGAACTTTAATTTCTCTTAATGTATATTCTACAGAATCATTTTCCTTGATTTCTGATTCAGCATCCCATACATAAATACATGAAACAGGGCAGGTTTGAGCACAGATTTCACATTGTACGCAACCTTCACCGATTTTAGCTCTTTTAAGCCAAGTGGAAGAACTGATTACATTAATTGGACATTCTTCAACACAAAGATTGCATCTGACACAACGAGGTGATATGGTTATGAGCTTATCCTGATTCTTAAAGTCATGAATGTCTACATTAAAGTCTTCAATATCTTCATCTAAATCTACAGATTTAAGAGTGATTTCCCTCTCTAAGGTTTCAATCTGCTTTTTTAGTTTAATTTCCATATTTTATCCCCATAGATAAAGTTTATTTTTAATTTACTCTAAAAGTAAATTTTTAATCTAAATTCACTAGCTTTTAAAACATTATTATATAATTATATCTTTTAAATAATTTAAATAATTTATTATAATTAATTTGTTTTAATTAATTATAATTTAATTAATCTATTATAATCAATTTTCATAAGGATTCAATGAACTCTTCCAATTCATCTAAATTAGGCAATCCAGAAATTCCAATAGCTTGAACAGAGCGTGATGCAACCCAATTTGCTATTGTGCAGGATTTAGCCAAATCATATCCCTTAAGATATGAGTATAAAAATCCAGAATTAAAGGAATCTCCTGCAGCTGTAGTGTCAACAGCATCACATTTGAATGCAGGTATCTTTACCTCTTCATCCTTTTCGTTAATTGCATAAGCTCCATCAGCACCTCTTTTTACAACAACAGTGTCAATGCCATCATTTCTAACATTTACTGCCAAGTCTCTAAAGCTTAATTCATCATCAATACCTAATTTTTCCTTATAATAATCCTCAAAGAGTATTTTCAATTCTCCCTCATTTATAAGAAGAATATCAGTTCTTTCAAGGATTTCCTTAAGTTCTTCAACTCCCTTTTTAACATATAGCATTCCAGGATCAAAACTTAAGATGACCTTGTCAGTCAATGATTTCAACAATTCCTTTTGGGCATGGAATGAATCCCCTACAAAGGAACTGTAATGAAGTATCTTGCATGCGTTGACGTTTAATGGATTTATCTCATCAATGGTTATCTCATCATTTACACCAGGATCCACATATAAAGCCCTATCTCCTGCATCGGAAACAAAGCCTAATACCTTACCTGAATTGCCGCTATCTGCATAGATGAGATTTGTCAAATAAACATCATTGATCATTAGATTGTATTCCAATAAATCTCCTTCCTCATCATCAGCTATCTTTCCAATGTAGGATGTAGAGCATCCAAGCCTTGAAAGACCGATGATAGTGTTAGCTGCTGAACCACCTGGAGACTCCTCTTCACCTTTAATGAAGCTTTCTCCATCGATTTCTGCAATGTGTCCGACTTTATAAAGCTTATCCACATTCAATGCACCGAATCCTATTACATCCACATTGATTGCATCATAAACTATTTCATCTACACCTAAATCTTCAGCAGTTACATTATGAGAAGATAAGTCCTTTTCATCCATTTAATCACATCACATATTATAAATCAATGAATATAAATTATTCCTTTAGAATATCAAGTAAATTTGTCTTGTGCTCTCCTAATTGACCTTCAAAGTTTCCAGCTGAAATTCTTTCCACACCTTCAATGTCAATGATTGCATCAATAGCTTTCTTAATAGCCAAATTCATAGCTTCCTGGCTTGTAGCATTTATTACAATCTCTGGAATGTAATTTACTCCTTCAGGAACCTTTGACTCTTCACCAAGTCTTTCCTTCAATGAAGGGCAATAAGGATGGTTGGTACTTGGACCAATTTCTGGGAAATTGGTTTCAGGCTTTGAAGCTGCAGAGCATATGCCGAATGGAGTGCAAACGCCATCAACTTCCATAATTGTGTCAATGATGATTCTGCCTGCCTTCAATACAGCTTCCTTAGTGGAACACATATACCAGAAGTTACCTCCCATGATACCTTCTGCATAGGCAAGTTCAGATTCAATCTGGAAATCAGGAACAGCAATTGGAACATTGATCATCTTTCTTCCGAACTCTTCAATTTCCCATTCATATCCATCACCGCAATGGCCTACGCTTTCCATCATGCCAATTGCACCAACAGGATTTTCAGTAATGCTGAATACCCTTGTAAATGGCTTTACAAGAATGTCTTGGCGAATCCTATAGGACAATTCCTTTTCAAATTTTGCCAAATCATCAGTTAGCCAGAATTGAACAATAGCTCCAGGTCTTCCATCTGGAGTCTTGTCACCATCTACAAAAGCCTCTACACCTGCTTCAACTCTGCCAATGACAGCGCTCGGTGTAGCTGTAGCATCATAAGCCGCTTCCTTTACAGTCAATTCATCTTCTGCTGTAATCAATGCTCTAATGTACATTCCATCAAATGATTCAAAGAATGTATCTACAACCTTATCATAATTTACCATAAATGTCATCTCATTATAAAATATAAAATTAACCTAAGCCACCAATATCCTTACCACGAATGACGTTTCTCATCTCTTT
>JAGCBE010000381.1 GCA_017652345.1 Methanobrevibacter sp. | reverse complement strand
GCGGCGGGCTCCCACGGTCCGTCTGAAATATTTTGCGCAAAATAAATGGTCACAGATTAGTGACCATCTACAGTGTTACATTTTACTGTGCCGTCAGGCAGGATGATGTTATAAGTGTAACCAAAGCTCTTGGATGCTAGCTGTTCACTTGAGATTTTGTCCGACATACTGATTCCAGACAGGGTACAATCCAGCTCACCATTGATGCGCTCACCAGCATAGCCATTAATGCACTCAATGTACAGTTTTTTAAATGGCGGTGATTCTTTATACAGTCCAACTCCAGATGTGTTGTTAAAATTCAGCTCTGACAGTCTGATTTGACGAACTGTCAAAAATCCATCAGTGTTAGCATAAATAATATCATCTTTATATTTTTTAATAATTTTTATAAATTCGGCTTTGTGTTTGTCCAGTATTGCAATATAGGCAGGGAGATAAATTGCGTTGATTTTTCTATTTTTTTGCTGTTCTAAAAAGACATTTTGCATTTTTTTAACAATATTACATGACAGGTCAGTATTGCGGCCCAGATAGCCAGACAGGGAGTTAGCAATACGCTTATTATACTTGGCTAACAGCTTGTCATTTTGATTGATTTTGCCATCAATAATATTTTTTTTGATAAATCTATTAAATATGTTTTTTTTGGTCTTAAAGGCCCAAATTTGCAGGATTTTAATATCACACTCATAATCTTGTTTAAACTGATAAAATAAATGTTTTGGCAGTACTAAAATATCATTAGTTTTATAAATTTGAGCCCAGTTTAAATCTGTCTTTTTTTTGCAATCAAACACGCAAAATTTGACAATATAATAATAATTTTTAGGGATTTCATCCAAATTTGTAAATGTTTTTGGCAATCCAACAGGTATATAATTCAACATCTGAGCTGGATAAGCTGACTCAATATCATAATCATAAACTGTGTCATAGTGACCACTTTTGACCACTTGTAACCCTGCCACAATATCCTTTGCTTTTTGGAACTCTCTCGGATATTTAAAAACTGGCCACATTTCTCTAATTAATTCTTGAGTTATAAACTGATTTTTACACTTAAAAACAGTATCTAAAAACTCTTTAAAAGCATCCGCTCCTAAGGATTTACCAAGCCTCCAATGTTTTTGAGCATAATCAATCAATTTAAGATTATTCTCTAAACTGTCAAAATCCAGTCCAAATTTAGCTTTAAATTCAATCAAATGAATGACTATATTTTGTTTAATACATATTGATATGCTTTTACAATTTCCATTGCTCCTAACATAGCAAAATTGGCCTGATTTTAGGTCTAAGGATGAGGCAATACATTTGTAACCAGAATCTATTAAAAATGATGTAAAATAGCTAAAAAAAATGTCTAATGAGTTGAAAAAAAACATTGTGCTTTCTGGCTGATTTAATAAATCATTATAATTTAACAGTTCGCCAGATTCTTGGTCAATTAATGATTTAAATTGATAAACATCTCGCTCATCTAAATCAAAATCGCATATAATTAATCTAGTCCTCATCAAATGGCAACTCCTCGCCAAAAATCTCCTCTAGCCCAGCAGTGTCTAATCCATCCTTTTGTCTCTGCTCAATTAAATAATAACCTGCCTCTTGCATTGACATTCTCTGTCTGCCTGTTTTAGATTTAGCCCAATCTTTAATATGCTTGTACTCTTTTCTGATTGTTCTAATATCCTGATACGCTTTGGATGTAAAGAATTTTTGTTTTTCACGTGCAGGCAAATTTTTAACCCTGCGCTCCAATTTCTCTAATGACTGTCTCGCAAATTTTGATGCTGTTTTTTTAGCCTCAGCAATATCTGCTAAATACTCACTCTCTATCTTATAAGCCAAAGCACGCTCTCTAACTCTCGCCTGAGGACTAGCAAGCTCTTTGATTGTTTTTAAGTCCTCTCTTAATTGGCGCGCGCCTTTTAAACTAATTTGAGCTCCGCGCTCTAAACGTTCCAAATTTTCCTTTGCAAGCATAAAAAAATCTGGCAAGGTTGTGGAGGAGCCAAAAAGCTCCTCACTCCTATAACCAGATGTCTCTCTTTGCAAGCGCACAAGCTCTTGCTTTGCGCGCGGCAAATATTTAAAAATCTTCTGCATTTCTTTTTGAGTATCAATAATTAACGGCCTGCCGCCAGTTTTAACTTTAATTCTTGCCATAACCCCTCTCTAATAAATAATTAATTCTGTCTCTGATAAACTGATTTTTTAACTCTTTTGATGCTTTTATGCACCAGTCTGGATCGCTCTCAAAAATTTGAGACAATGTTTCGCCACTATGTTTAGCGCCAAAAGGGTCTTTGTTGAGGGTAGTCTGCAAATATTCCTCTGTCAAATCGGCTCCCAAATCATCTGACTCGGCTGAGCTTGCAAAAGCTCCCTCATTTATAAAATTCTCCCAATCAGCATCAGATACATATTCTATTATAACATAATCTGGCAAATCCTCAAAGCGTGTAATACTAATTATATTTTTTAATTCTTTTTCCTCAACTTGCTTTAGATTCCTAATACAAAATTTACTATAAAGACTATGTCTCGTCGTATTCTCCATCTTTACACTCCTCCAATAAGTCTAATGCTTTTAAATCTTTTATATATGTTTCAACACCTTTTGCGCCTTTACCTGATACATAATTCCAATGTTTAATAATTCTACTACGTTTATTAATACATACACAGCAGTTTTGTCTTGAATCTCTGCACCAATATGTGATAGCATCATCAAAATCTAATCTTTTTAGGATATTTAAGTTAATATTTTTTTTTATTTTGTACATCCTCATCATTCCTCCTCTGCTATATTATTGCAAACATTGTCAACAAAATGTTCTTTTAAGTGATTTTCCGCATTTGCTAATGCTCTCATAAGATAAAAGTATTTTTCAACAGTACAATTCACAACATCAATAATAATCTGAGTATCTTCTTCCTGTACATTTATAAACAGTCCGCAATTTGTCTCGCCTTTAGTTTCGCCATTTTGTGCTTTTATATTAAATTCCATATTACACCTCCTCCTCACATAATTCTAACTCTAAAATAGCCATATTAATACCTGCTACTACTCCGCGCAAATAATCTGATTTAGTTTTTATATAATCCTCCTCCACTAAATCTCTGAGCCCTTTTAATTTTTTGTATTCTTTCATAAAAATTCTCCTCCTTTTTTATAATGAAAAAACGCGGCGCCGCCACGCCACGTTCTTCAGAACAACAATTTTAGGGAGTTGTGATTTTAATGAGTTTACTCTCACACATGCAGTGGCGGCTGCTCAATCATTTTCATGTATATTATACGCTTATTTTATAAAAAGTCAACACTTTTTTGCCGTTTTTGCAAAAAATTTGCAAATTTTATATTAAGATTGCGATTCTATTCTATTTATCTCATCACGCCAATTTTGACGTTGCTCTTTAAGTGTATTATATTCGTCATAACTTAATTGGCCCTCTATGTATTTTAAAATCTTGTAATCACTTGATTTTAAATGAGCTTTTAATTCTATTATATCCATGTAACAACCTCCTATTTAATATATTCAATAATAACAATAATTGTTTTATTGTTGTAAAACGCATCAGTATGCATTTCTCTAAGTGTATGATTTGTAAAATCATATGATAGCTCTATCTCTTTAGTTTGAGGGTATGCGTAAGCTGGAACCCCCCCACTTTCCTCTACAACAACATAAGAGGTTGAAATAATTTGGCTGGTACTTGCTGCTGTTGTGAGTAAAGTATTCCATGAATTAACTGAGCTTCCTGTAGTTGTGGTGACAGCCATTTCATAAATAGTAGAGCCATTTGTCCATTTAAAATTAGTCGCCTTTTCGGTTGAGGAGTGTGTATATGTTACATCACTCTGTAAAGCTAAGTTATTACCATTGTATTTTGGTCTCGTATTATAACCTCGCAAGTTTAAAGTATACGAGTTCACACCAGCATATAAATTGCTCTGATCGTTGTTTCTAAATCCAAAAAGTGTTTGATCAGAATTGTCAACAATCTGACCGTTATCCGTCTTATCGAGCTTAATTGCACTTGTTGCAGCACCGCCTTTTAATACCAGTGGACTTGTTAAAGAGCCACCACTCATTCCATTGATTGAGGTAGGTATTTGATTTGCATCATAACCTCCTACAAATAATTCCCAATGTACAGAATCTGTAGCAGGATCAACACTAGCGCTATTAACATCGGCTATGCAAATATATCTTGAGAAATTGTATAAAACAACATCATACTCAACATAGTCATTTCCTATGGTAAAAGTACCAGCATTGTTAAAACCTTGGCCTTGTGGACCAGTTGCTCCCTGGAGACCTTGAGGACCTTGTGGACCCTGCGCACCTGTTGCACCTGTTGCTCCCTGAGGACCTTGGTCACCTTGTATACCTTGTACACCTTGAGGACCTTGTTCGCCTTGTATACCTTGTATACCTTGAGGACCTTGTGGACCTTGTTCTCCCTGAGGACCTTGTAAATAGCCTTGATTAATCCAATCGCTTGTTAATGAATCGTAAACATAAACTAATCGTGGCGTAGTTGCCCCTACAAAATAAGCATCTCCACCTTGAGCTGATGATGGCAAATCTTGGACCGCGTTGACAGTTCCTATGATTGTAAAATTATTACCATTGCTACCTGCAGGACCCTGAGGACCTTGTATACCTTGTACACCTTGTGGACCTGTTGAGCCAGTTGCTCCCTGAGGACCTTGTATACCCTGCGGACCTTGTGGACCTTGTGGACCTTGTTCTCCCTGAGGACCTTGTGGACCTTGTGGACCAACCAATCCCTGATCAATAGCATCGTCTAATCTTTTTATATTTTTTTTGTTAGTTTCTACCTGTTGTGGCAGAGACTCATATTCTGGATCAATAATATAACTCATATTTTTCCTCCTAATAAATAAATACTTGATTTGGAATATAAGATTTAAACAGCCATTTAAAACTGTTTATTAATTCTTTGTTTTTTAATTCTGGCATAGTTTCAATTGCTTTTAAATATCCAATAAGCTTGTTATCATTCAGCTGACTATAAACTTGAGCGCTAATATAATTAAGTGGCTTTGTTGGGTCATCAGGCGCATCATTTGGATTGTTGGCCTGATTGCTAAGAGTGTTGTTAATTTTTAAAATCTCATCATCACTTAATTTATAAATTTTTTCAACAAGTTCCTTGCGTTTTTTAAATTTCTCCCAAACATTCTCTAATTCGTTAGCAAAATCTAATTTAAACTCCTCAGGTGTCAAATATTGAATATTTGAATTACAATAAGTTCTAAATAAAACTTTATAAACATATTTAAAATAAATTAAATTATCAGCGATATTTAAACTATTTACATTATAATCAATTACAAAGTTTAAAAAATCATTCTCTGTTTCAAAAATCTCTTTAAAAAAGAATGTTAATGATGTACTCATTCCTCATCATCCTCCTCTTTTTTAGATTCTATTTCTGTATCTCTCTCCTCATATGATAGAGATTTCTCATTAATTTCAACTCTGATTTTATTTAAAATGTCTGCATATTCTGGATAAATAACTCTCATTTGATTTAAAAACAGCTTGCGCATCTGCAGCCCAGCATCTAATACTATATCTGTCTGCACCTCATCACCCATAAGCTCCCCAGTTATCTGGCGCTCTTTTTTCTCAAAAGCTCCGCCATTGGCTACGCCAGACACCATGCATCTGATTGAATTTAAGCTCTGCCAAGCCTCAAAAAGCTCTTGCGTTTCTAACTCAATATCTGTCTGGAATGGCGCATTTTCACCCATCTCAGTACCTTTTATAAGAATGACATAAGGGTCCGCTGTGCCATACATTTGAGTTAAATCTGTGCGCAAAGCTTGTGCTTGCTTTTCGTTTTCAGCCCAAAAAACAATTTTTTTGTTTGCATTTTGAATGTTTATCTTAATTCTGGCTAATAAATCCGCCTGATATCTCACTAGACTGTCATTTAGGGCCATTCTTGACACTATTCCGCCCTGATTGCTAAATGGTATACGGTCATATAAAATTGCTGCGCCAGCCTGTGAATTTGGCTTTCCTGAGTTATTTACAATAAGCTCCTTTCCAAAATCTTTAAACTGGCCAGCATCCGCTCCATTATATGTCACAGGTTGAACAGCATTAGGCAATCCATAAGCATTTACCCCTTTGCGCTGTGCAAATGGCAAAATATATAAAACTCCGCCATTAAAATATCCACATAGTGAGCCGCGATTATAAAGCATACTCTCAATCTGCCAGCTTGTTAAATAGTCTGGCAATCCTATCCATTTATATCTGTTGCAATTTTGCTGCATATCCAAATCTTTAATCGTGTTAATATATTCAATGCCCATATCCTCAATGGTGTTTACGTTCATTGTAAAATTGCTCAAAGAGGCTATTTTTTGGGCAATAATATCCTCAACTTGTTTTTGTTGATACAGCAGCTTTTTTTTACTAAAAATCCCCATTATGTTAAACTCCTTTCATAATTACTTTGACTATATTCAAACAAATGGTCGTCATTTGCATTCCAGAATCTTACTCCCTTTCTAAAAATCTCTCTGAATTTATCATGAATAACCTCTGAGATGTCTCCATTAATTTCTGCGATCTCTGCTTGTATAAAATTATATCTTGCCCTTATGTTATCGAAATCTTTAATCTTGCCTAATAAATTTACAGAATAACCTGTCAATAACATTGAATCATTTGCCATATTTAACTCGTTATTTAAAGCTGAGTATTCTTCAATATATAATCCAAATTGATTAATGGCTGCATTAAATACAGCATTTCCATTTGAGTTTTTAATTATATCTGGAGCGCTACGCATATTATCAATAGTGAGTAGTTGATTAGTTATATCAAATCCTGCTCCGATTACTGCGCCCGCGCCTTGCAAACCAACAGTAGCAGGATGAGGATTTGTTGCAACAGCTTGAATTGATGCAGAGGTTCCCACACCCAGCATATTATTAATAAATCTTTGTCCAACACTAAGACCTGCTTGTAAATAATAGTTTTTATTGTTAGCTAACATTTGAGCTAATTGCCCATTGGCTAAAGTCATGCTGTTTTCAGCAGAGAAAACCAATCCTGTAAAATTGTCTGCGCATTCTGCTATGTAAATACCAGTTGTGTCAATCCTTAAATAACCTCTTGTCACATCTGGTGTTAAAGCCTCAAAATATTTTAATTTTATATTTTTAGAGTTCAATTTTTGAATATCATAATCAAATGACATAGATCCAGATTTCAATGTTAAAGTTTTAAAATCTGCACTTAATAATTTAGGATTGTATTTTTTATCTTCTGTGCCGCTTATTATTGAACTTTTTAAAAATTCAAAATCATCATCTAATGTATAATTAATTTCAAAATTTGTAAATTTTTGAATTCTGACAATAAAAATTCCAGTTTGCAAAGTTGAATCTAAATTCTCTGGAGCGGTTCCATAAAAATCCACAGAACCAAGTTTATTTGGATATAATAATGAACCTTTAATCCTTAAATTATTTGATACGATTTCATAATCCGTATTTTCGGTATAAGATGTTATTTCAAATGGAGGTGTGATTGACGCCTTTACTGCAAAAAATTTAGATGCATCGTTATTATAAATTCTTAAATTGTCAATAGCCTCTGGATTAAATCGATATGAGAGATCGTGGACAATTCCACCACCGTCTGTATAAGTGTTATAATGCATTATCTGGCCTGTTGCATCTTTTTTATAAACTGGCACAGCAAAAACTGAAACATCTCCATTTAAACTGTTTCCATCGTTTTGAACAAAAAGAGTGTTTTTGTTTCCATAATAAATCGGCTTGACATCAACTGTTGTGCTATTCAAATTATTATTATAAAAATTCCAGTTTCCATTTGATACATATAAATACTGCCAATATTCAACATTTTCATCTAACCATTTATTTAATTTTGAGTTTGATGTTAAGTCAGGATGTAAATTTAATTTAGTTCTTTTAATTAACCGTTTTGGTAAATCTACATAATCTTTTTCAAACAGTTTTGAATCAACATTTCCATTAAACTTAACCTTTAATGGATCTGAACTATCAATCCATCTGTTTAAATGCGCTTTTAAAATTTTACAAGGATTAAACTCCAAATTAATATAATATGTCTGAAAAATATCCAGCTCGCAATCTAATATTAATTGAATACCTGCATCTTGTCTATTATTGTTTATCCAATAAAAATAATAAAAATCATGCTCTAAATCCTTAACAATTGCATAGTTGGCGTTTAATAACTCAGTTAAATTTTGAGCACTGTCAAATTTATAGATTAATTGAGTTTTAAATAGATTTGTAACATTAAAATTTACATTTTTGGCACCAATAAAGAGCGTATTTAGATTAAAATACGCTCTCTGGTCCGAACGCGTATCAAACCGTAATACGTTTTCATACTCGCGTGAGAAATTGACATGTGTCAATGCGATTTGATAATTGTTCATATTTATTCTCCATTTAATTATTGCAAAGCTGCAGGTGTAATTGTGTAATCGGCAATAAATTTAACACAAGGCAATACATCAACACTATCTAGATAGTAAGCAAAATGCAGCCAATTTCTCTGGTCCAGTGTTGACCCATCAAAAAAGCTTGTTGCAACCTGATAAAAATATCCAAACTGGAATTTTTCTCTGTCGCAAAGCCAGCCGATTGTGGTAGTTGGATTTGTAGTGAGTTGGCCCTCAGGGATATCAATTGTCTCACTCCATCTCTGAGCCTCAGATAGCTTGCCAGAGTTAAATAGAGTTGCAAATGTATCTGTTAGCATATCAACATCAAATCTTGAATTGATTATTAGTTTTAGAGATTCATTGTCAATAATCTCCTCAACACCTAAATCATTAAAGTCATCTGTTGGAGCGCCCATCTCTTTGAGCACTTTAATCATAGCTTTAACAATTGCATTTGTGTTGTATGTGTTGGCCTGTTGCATTTGTGCAGGGTCCACTAGGCCAGTCATATCAATTAGATTTACAGTAACAGTCTGAGTTGCTTGTGTTGGAGCATAAGCATCAATATTAGCAACTAGCGCCTTATAAATATAAGCCTCTTTTGCAACCTCCATTGTTTTCATCAAATAAGCTATAAAGTTAGCCATTTGATTTTCATCAACAAAGGCTCCTCTTAATAGATAGTTGTTGATTGTCATAGCAATAACTTTGTATTCTGTAACAGGAATGTACTGCTCGCCAGTATCCACTGGAGGTGTATTTGTGAGCAGTGAGCTCGTGCCTGATAGGTTGCTTACAGCTGGCAATCCTGCATGGCGGATGACTTTACCATCGCCATTTGGCACTGAGATGTTTTGGCAGCTTGCAACAAGGCGGTTGATTGAGCCTCTTTGAGCGACATCAGCAACTTGTGAATAAGCTACCAGATTGGTCAATGTACCTAAAAAGGTATTGACATTTAATGTAATTGGTGGCATATTTTATCTCCTTTTTTTATTTATATTTTTTTCACTAGCAGCAGGAGTATGCGCTGGCAAATCCAATCCTAAAAGCGTTCTTGACAACAATTTTTGCGCGGCATCATAACCCTGCTCTGCCTCGCAATCAATTATTGATTTGCACCATTTGAGGATTTTCTCGGCGTTTTCACTGCCATTAGTTACTTTGTAAAACGTGTTAAACATTTCATCTTTTTCCTTGTTAGTAACCGCAGACTCGCCTTCTTGCAACGCCAACAAGGAATAATACACATCTTTAACAACTTGCACATTCGTTATTGGCCTGCCAGTCTTTTTGTCTACGATTGGCTTAATAACATTTGACATTTGTTTATTCTCCTATTAAATTTTTTAAATAATCTTTAAAACTCTCTTTTTTTGTTGATTCCACTGTAGCAGAGAGTATATTAGCATTGGCCTCATCACGCTCTTTTTTAACAGCAGCAAGCTCTTGCTTTAATTTGTTAATCTCTGCAGCGTAATCCACTTGAGGTGTCTGCTCGGTTGTTTTTTCTTCTTCTGTTGGCATATTCCCTCCTATTTTTTATTTGTATTGACTTTTTTTGTTAAGTCTACCAGAGTATCAATTAGTGTGCCAAGCTTTTTCTCATTAAACATTTTTGAAATAGCTTGTAATTTTGATATAACTAAATCTTTTTTTTGCTCGCCAGTTAAATTCAGTGTCTCAGCATATTCTATAAACTCCTGAGCTTTTTGGCGAATAATCTCCCATGCTTTGTTTTTAAACTCAATAAATGTCATGACAATTGTCATGACTATTGAAATACAAAGAGCTACAATTTTAGCTATATCATACCACTCCATATTATACTCCTAAACGTCAGAGCTAATGGTGGAGCTCTGTAATTTGCCTCAAATTTGCATTTATTAGGCCACAATCAACTTTGCAAAATTAATTATGGACTTATTAATCAAAGAGGCCTATTTGGTGTCAAAAAACAGTTTTTAGACGTTGCTCCACCATTAGTTCCAAAAATAATATATCACAATTAAAAAAATATTGCAAACGATTTTTTAATTTTTTTTGCGATTATTGATTATTGACATAAAGACACTCATTATATATTTTGACTCATACTGGATTTTTTTTGCGGCTACAAGCCTCTGCAAAAACATTTTAACATTTTTATCTGCATAATGTCTGCTACCTGTAACTTGATTATAATCAAAAACATATCTCATGTAATCATAAGAGTGAGGATTAATATCCTTGCACGCGTAATATATATCTTTAGTTTTGTGTTTATATAATCTAACAGCCTCATTATCAAAATTGTGATAGATTCCATAAATGTCACATGGCCCACGTTTTTCAAATATAATCCCATCATCCTCAAATCTATTTTGATTCATTGATTCATCCAAAAATGTGCCAGCTGTGATTATTCCAGATAGAGACTGTTGTTTATCCGCCTCAAATTCTGGACTGTTTGGGGCATAGTATAAAATCGCCTTTTTTTCATAATTAATATAATATCCAAAATCTTTAATATTAAATCCAAGTAACTCCAGAATATCATTGCCTTTATCTAGCGCGTTAGCGGTCATTAAAACACGCGTATTTGGATTGCGCCTGATTGTTGTCTCAATTGTGTTTGCAAACTGTCTGGCGCGGTTGCCTCTATAAGCTTGCTGTTTTTCAGCAATAAACTCATCAAAAAATAAATTTTTAATATCGTAGTAATTGCCTTTATATTTATAATATGCAGACAGTGGCATCACCTCGCCTGCACGTTTATCATCAATTAAAATAGTTCTATCCTCAATGCCTTTAATCATAGCCTTGTGTTTTGTTAGCGCTCCAAAACTCATGACGTCATCAAAAAATTTATGGCCCTCTTGCTCACATATTTTATCACAGGCATCAATTGTGTCCCTTAAAACAATAAAATGGCCATTTTTAAACACAAAATCTTTAACACACAGTCTTTTAAATTTAAAAGTTTTTCCGTATCCTCTTGCGCCAATTACAATAAAAATCCTGATTCCTTTTGAGTAGTAACTTAATAAATGATTTAGGCCTATATATTTTCCAGTGGCCTCTGTATATGGTATATAAATTTGGGCCATATTAATCTCCTATAAAATTTGGCTTGTTGGGGTTCCTCAATTCAGCTCATTGTAGTTGCCTGCTCAGGCATTAACAAATCATATCTGGCGACTCCTCGCCGTAGCACCCAGAGTTATGAATGGCTGAAAAATGAGGACCCACGTTCAGCCACCAATATTATACCATAGTTATAAAAATATAACAAACGAAAAATAGTTATAAAAATATAACTAAAAAAATAAAATGGCCCAGAGGCTCAATAGGGTTCTACCCTAGCCGCGAGGGCTTACCCGTAGCTCAATATAAAATTATACCTCCATATATATGTCAGCAGGATTTTTTTTGTATAGCTTGCCAGTGTGTGTGAGCCATATGTAGTTGCTCACCCACTGCAAGCAAAAAAATCTCTGACATATCTGTATAATATATAAAATATTTCAGACGGACCGTGGGAGCCCGCCGCGGAAAGCCGGAACCGTCCAGGAAAAGCATGTGCCGGATGCGATCGGCGTACTCCTCACAGGCCGGGCCGTAGCAGACGATGATCAGTTGGT
>JAGCBE010000380.1 GCA_017652345.1 Methanobrevibacter sp. | reverse complement strand
TTATTATAATTAATTATAATAATATTTATATATATTATTAGAAGTTTTTTTGTTTTTTAGATTAGTATTTTTCTTGTAAACATTTTAGATCAGCTTTTATAAGTTGAATTAGCTTAATACATGGTTTAGAATCATATGTAGTAAAATAATTATGTAGTACTTTAGAAATTTCATTAGCTCTTGAATGTCTTAAAAACATTTCTCTATCTTCAACATTTTTAGCAAAAATCAATATCTGTGTTTCTAATGCTGATAATGTTATTAGTACTTTATTTACATCTTCTATTTCTTTCACAATATTGATATAAAGATTTGAATGTTTTTGATTATAGCTTTTTCTAATTTTTTCATAAAACCTATACAAGTCTAATTGTCTGTTTGAATTTATGAATTGAATGGTTGAAATAGAAACACCGTTTCGTATAGCATCATTCAGTTGTTTAGAAACATCAATACCTTGTTCTTGTAAATCTGTTAAAAGAACTATCACATCTTGTTTTGTTATCATAAATTTTCTCCTTTGATATAATCAACTGGTTTGACCCAGAATTGATTTTTTATCTCAGTATATGAATTATCATCTTAGGTATGAAAGTTCACCAGAACTAATTCTGGTGGCTCTCAGATATGTTCTGAGATGTTTTAATCAAATTCTGGGTTATTATTGTTTGTCATGTCCATTCCAAGTTCTTCTGGGGAAGGAAGCTCACCTTCTGAACTTTCTGGTTCTTCTTGTTCTTGGTTATTTGTTTCTCTTGAAGATGTGCCCCCACTTGGAACATCTACATCAATCCCACCTAAATCAAAATTTATATTTTCAGAATCAATATCATCTTTAGTAGGAGTATCTTCAATAAATTCTTCATCATTTTCGAGTCTATCTATCTCTTCTTGTATAATATCTGTTACTTCTGGGTCTGTAAGAACATTTGATAACAGTGATTTTAAAATCTTTAATTTTGCTGTTGTGTCTTCAACATCACCAAGTAAATTCATAATGTCACTTACAACACCAATTTTATTGGATAAATTCTCTCTTCTATCTTTTTCTTCTGCTGTGGATGGCGGTTGCATTTTAATTGTAAATTCATTGACATAGCTATTAAATCCCTTATCAATTAACATTAAGTTAATAACATCTGTAATAGCTTGAATAATAGTATTTTGAATTCTCTTTATCATCTTAGCATATCTTGAAGATATAAGTGATAAAGATTCACCACCACTAAATCCAGCAGCGTCATCAGTATCTCCAAAATACATCTTGGGAATACGAACACTGCCCCAGAATTTATTTTTGAAATAGTCAACATCTGCTAATGATTTAACATCAACATCTCCACCTACTTGTTGAGTACTTAAAGCACCTATTCCATTATGTGTTGGAACATAAATATTGTTTTCAATAGGTCCTGGATTTGTATAATCTGTCATAGATTTTCCGACATTTATAGCAGATTTTTGTTCAATTAAATTTTTAATTCCTTGAAGATGTGGGCCTACTTGTTCTTTTGGCATATCGCCAACTTCAACACCAATCACTCTTGTTATAGAGGATTTAGTTAATCTGTTAAGCAGAATTGAGTTTTCCAAAAGCATTAATTCACGCCAAATTTTAAAAACATTATAAAATAATGACTGTCCTCTTCTAACTGTGTAATTAATAGATGATTCTGAACTATTTGAATTTAGTTTATCTTCATCTAAGAAAATATCCACTTCTTCAGGTATTCTGCTGGAATTATCTTCTAAACAAGCATGCACAAATGTTTTTGCATCAAATATTTCAATATCTTTTTGCTTAAATTTATACTGATAAATAGGTATTTGTATGTTATCAGTTTTAGCTTTTGTCATAGACTCAGCTTTTATAAATCCATGCGTTTTACCAAATTTTGTTAATTCAAATAATTCAGCAGGATTGGGACACATTTCTATGTAATGAACATATTTATCATTTTTAGAATATGCAATAACTTTAATATCTTCATTTAGTGCTTTTTTATCATCTTTCTTACTATAAATAGATTTCTCGTAATCTTCATCATTATAGTCTTTAAATATTGGGTCATCTTTATAATCTGACTTTCTATACAATCTTAAATAAAGATCACCATATTTACAAAGACTATGAACCCATTTATAAATGTTCTTATCAACATTCATAGTTTCCAGAAGATAAGAAACATAATTTGCTATTTCTGAATTAGATGATTCACACCAAACAATTTGTCCATTATCATTATATTCTGTTGCATCTTCTGCATATGTTTCAAGCACAGCAGAAATTGTAGGGTCTTCACACATAGAATCAAGTAAATCATAAATTAGATTTCTGTTTTGAGAAGCTTGTGTAAAAGACTCTATTTCTGAAATATCAATTTTTGAATTTAATCCAGCATTTATAATGTTGTCAAAAAAAGTGTTTTTAGTATCAATACCGATTTCCTGCTCCTGTCTAGGCATAGACTTTATTTTCTTGCCATATTGGTCTTCAGCATCCACAAAAGCAGAAACTTCTTCTTGATTTATACCATTTTCTAAAATTTTATTGCTCATTTAAAACCTCTCTATCTATTAGAAGTTTATTTAAAACACAATAATTCCTTGAGAAGCATACAGTGCTGAGTAATTATCTGTTGCTTTACCCATACCAAAGTTTATGAAATTATTGTTATTATTTATATTTACATTTTTATTTGTATTATTTATAGGATCAAATATCCTATTTAACTCATTCTGAAAATCTACTGAAATTTGTTCTCTTTCAGAGGCAATATTTTTTTCAGAGCTTACTTCTTTTATAGTATCTAATGTTTCTCCATAGTCAAAAGCAAATTCATCAGCATGCTTAGAAGCATTAAAGATACTTCCGCATACAGCGTCCACTAAGTCTTTTGAACCAGATTTTCCTTCATTTGGGTGGTCGATTCTACCACTATTTGTATTTCTTTCTAGCCCTACAATTTCTTCTTGAAGCAATCTACAAGCAAATGTTATTATTCTTTTTTCATATATTACTGTTTTAAAATATGCATAAGGTTCACATATTTTCATATCTCCATTTACTCTATCAACAGAAAGTACAGAATAGTTGAATCCCTTTGATACTAAATCTTGTCCTAAAGAAACATTTTGGAATGTATCAGAAGTAATTCCACGAATATTAAATCCTTGTTCTTTTAACCAATAAATAAATAATCTATTTTTCTCAAAAGATATTTGTCTTCCTTTTGGAGCTTTTATTGCAACACCAAAAGCAGACTGGAAATATACCTCTTTATTAGAAGATTCATTATTTGATGAATGCCTTTTACCAGCAATCCAAGTACCAGCTATACCTGTTTTGTCACCGCTTACTGACATATCTAAATGAATATAAAGTGGTTTTGACAACATTTCTTTTGGGACTCTTTCCATATCAAAGAAATCATAATATTGTAAATTATCATCAGTACCAATTTCTAATATTTCTTTTGTAAATGGATTTTTAATTTTCTCATCAACTGTTTCAATAAATTTAGCACCACTTATATATTTAGTAATATCACTTGAAGATACACCAGCAAAATCACACAATGCTCTATCAATATCATCTTTAAAATCAGTTCTAAATTCTATTGGTACATTTAAAATAGAATAGCCTTTACTTATATAAATATTTTCATCTTCGCCATCTGGTATAATTTCAGATGCTAAAAATCTATTTCCTTTAGCTACTTTAAATGTTTTCCCACTATATGTGCTCTTTGGCTTCACATTCCAAACCGGCTCATCAACTATTAAAGCACTCGCATCTTCATCTGCTAATTTCTTCTTCATATGCTCTTCGAGAAATGATTTTTCTGATCTTTTAGAAGAAGCAAGAACAAGAAGTGTGGGGTTTTTACCATTATGTAAAAATCTTGTTTTCATACCACCTATAGCAGTGTCTATCATATCAATAGCTATCGCTTTTTGACGGTCTATATCTTGGTTTCGGATAAATGAAATTTCATCAAAAAACGCAAAATATATACTCTGACCCACCACATGCGAAGACTGTGAACCAATAATCATCTTTATTGGATTAGGAGGAATCCAGTATGGCTCATTGTTTCTTTTTGTTAATGTGCCGTGTTGCATAAACCAAGGAGATTCTTTTACAGTTGCTTGAAACTTAGTAATACCTATATCTTCACTCAATGTGAGAGTGATATTCATAAAAGCAAAAGCTATGTTCTCAGTTGGTTTAAGATTAAAAAACATTTTTGGGTCTTTTAAGCACATTATTCTATGCATTAAATATAAACCTACAGTTATTGCTATTTCTGATTTACCAAGACCACGAGCACCAGATTCTATAAAATTGTTATATCTTGTAGTGTAAGGGTCTGGGAAAAGTTCTTTTAACTTATTTTCCCAATATTCATATAGTTTACAAGAGCCATCTGGAGAGTGCCAAGCATTCCCTAAGTATTTTTTATCTTTTATGAATGTTATAATATCAACAGGTGGCTCTTTATAGTCAGAATTTACTAAATTAGAAAATTTTTCAGAGATTCCGCTTTTAGAAAACTCTTTTAATATTTCCAAAGCATATTTTCGTTCTTCTTCTGAAAGGTTTTCTAACTCTTTTAAATCTATTAAATCGTTGGGCATAGCTCATTCGACCTTTCTCTTTTCTCTATATACAACCAAATGAGCTGATATATCCATATGTACTATCAGTAATGTTTGTACTTGAAGATGATCTGATACCGGCTGATGACCACGATATAGCAGCAAAAGCACTTGAAACATTATAATACGGGCTTCTTGTAAAAGTATATCTATTACTGTCTGAGAAGTCATCACAAACACCATAGACATATGTTATTCTATGAGACCCTGCTACATTTTTATAGAAATCTACCTGTGTTCCTTCTCCTGGATATGTGTAATTATTTGTTCCACTACTAACACCTGCTTCTCCAAGAACTTCAACAGCAGACCTTAATGCTAATTTATTGTTACTAACTGTAACTATTTCAGATGACCCGGCCCCAGCGGATACAAGTACATCAAATGTCTTTAATCTATCTTTTAACCAGATAGGTAATGCATCAACCAATGCTGGGAGTGTTGTAGTATATATCTCAGCAGAACTATAACCACCTACGTTTGTTCTTGTTGCATTTATTCTTTGACCTTCTCTTATAGTACAAGTAAAATCAAATTGGAATAAACAACCACAATTATTATAATCACCAAATTGTGTTATAGTTATAACCCTACTTTGCGCTTGATGATCAACACTACCACCGCCAGTAAATTGGCTCAATTCAACCCTTCTTGAATCCCCAACTTTCCACAAACCATCTTCTTGTAAATCAATAAGCCCAATTCTTGCAGCATCAATCATAGCTGCTACATCTTCATCGGAACCATAGGTAAATGATACTAAATTAACACCATTTTTAGTTCTTTGCGGTGTTGTCACACAAAGTGTGTACTCAATGACACCAGCATCTCCAGATTGAATTGTTATTGGTGTCTCAAAAACAGTCCTGTCAAATAAACAAATAGCAGCTGGGGGCGATGATGAGTAAACAGCGGTTGGGCCAGAGCCAACATAAATTAATTGCTGATAACCAATCTCTGATATAGTAATTTCTTCATTGCTAGTGTTTGTTACGGTTAAATTAAATTCAATTTGTGGATAACCAGGTGTTACAGTTTTACTATCTACTAATGTGACAGTAACAGTAACACCACTTGTTATAATATCTTCTAAAGCTATATCATCTTTTGTTGGTGGTGTAGTGCCTTTTCCTATAACGATCCCACCGTTTCCATTAGAAAATGATGGCTCTGCATTAACTTTACCTGGGAACCATAATACTCCAGAACCAGCAGGTATGTATTGATATTGATATACAAATCTTGGCATTCCATAAGTTGTAAAAACCTGTAATCCACAACTAGCATTACTTATGTTATTAGCAAATGATAGTATAGATGCTAAATAGTTTTCAAAGTTTTTAGTAATCATTCACATGAACCTCATTCTATAATTTCTATAGCAGAACTGCTCAAAATAAAATCTTCAAAAAATGAATCTATCATGAAATTTGAAGTAGACTCTGTTCTTGGACAGTAATTAATATAATATAATTCAATATCATATTCACATCCATGTCCTGCTGTTTTCATTATAAGAGAGCCTAAATTATTAAGCTCTCCTATAATCTCGTTGTTATATTTAATTGTTATATTTGCCATTGCAGTTTCTCCTTATTGGAGGAATTTTTATTTTTTAGAATAGTTATCTTCAAGATATTTATTCATGCTATAAAGCATTTGAACTACTTCAGCCCTTGTGCAATCTTTATTTGGAGAAAAATGTATACTATCTGTTCCGGCTGTAATTTTATTATCATATGCCCAATTAACAGCATCATAGTACCAAGCATTTTTCTTAACATCTACAAATGGAAGATCATCAGGTCTTTTGTCACCGTCATATTTTGGTCTACCATATCCAAGAATAGAAGTATCTTTTAAAGAATAACTTCTTCTTCTAACTTGATTTTCTGAGTTACCTTCAA
Source organism: Methanobrevibacter sp. (assembly GCA_017652345.1). The sequence continues at coordinate 7,751 of JAGCBE010000380.1, read as the reverse complement.
TAGTATAAACTTTACTATCATCAACCTTTTCAACTAAGCCAGTATGTCTGTAGCTATCGCCACTACCAAAGAAAATTTGATCACCTGGTCTTGGGTCTTTATACCAAGCACCAGCAGCTTTATAATAACCAGCTGCAAATGAGCATCCAGCACCATAAGGTCCCGTATAATATTTTATACTTTGTGAATATTTAGAATCTTTCCCAGAGGCTTGATATAAGCACCAATCATAGAATACTGTACACCAATCATAGCCTTGTTTAGGGCCTTGATAAAAATGTGGGTCAGCATCCCACAAATCTCTTGAATATTTAGTATAATTATTGCTACCAGAATTTCCAGTTTTGCTATCTAAATCATAGTTAGATGCTTTTTCATGGTAGCCAATTTCATCAGTAGCAATTTTAATTACATCTTCAATATAAATTCCCATAATTATTTTATCTCCTATTAATTATTCTCTTTGTGTTCTAAAAAATCTGGAAGAGCCATTATGCTTTCATAGTACATAGTTCCTCTTCCATTTCCTTTAAGACCTTTATTATAAATTTTATATGTATTTTCTATATCGGCTTTATCTTCTATTGGACAATACCCAAGTCGCTTAAAATAGTCTAAGTCTTCTTTTAAAGACTTGCGAAGCATTTCTTTACAAGCTTCTTTCATTGCTTGAAATTCAATTTCTTTTGCCTCTTTTTCTTCCTTGGACTCTTGAACCTTACCTTCTGCTTTTTTCTGTAAAGTAACCATCCCCCAACTCACTAAAAAGCCGACAATTCCACCAACAATTGTTGTAATTATTAGTGGAACTAAACTATTCCAATCCATATCTTTCTAAACTCCCCACAACATTTTTTTTTATTTTTTTCTTTATGCTATTCTGGCTTTTTTGGAAATTCTACATTATAAGGAAAACCTTCTTGATTAGGTAAATCTCTTAAAGCTTGTCTATATTTAGCCCAATCACCTGTCAAGGCATCACCAAGAGATTTTAAAAATGGCTTCCAAATAGCGAATGTGTTGCCATCTGGAACTTCTAAATTTAATCTATCTAATGCCATGTGGCAGTCACTTTCTGCCAGAAGTTTGTTCCTTTTTTCTCTTAACTCTTTAGATAATGCTATTCTATCTTCTTCTTTTGCTCTTTCTAAAAGCATATTGTAATTGTCCTCAATATACTTTTTATAGTCTGGCCTATACCTAATGCTTGTCTCATATCTATCATACTCATAAGATACTACTTGCTCACCATTTACTTTCTTTTTCTTTTCTTTAATATTCTCTGCAAAATAAACAGTAACATCAAGTTTAGTATGACCACAGCTATATCTATTTGGTTTTATTTTTCCAGTTACTAACATCTAAACCTCTCTTATCTCAAAATCCAAAACTCTGTTTCTTGCATTAAAGTATATACATCAAACGATTCATCTTGATTGTCATGCTTTAATTTAATGGAATAGAAATACTTGCCTGGAAGTAGATCAACTGTATCAGAAGGGTTTATTTTTATAGTAATATTCCCACCCGTATCAACATCAGCAATTGTATAAACTTTCTTTAATATTGCATCCTCAAATCTTTGATTGCACTCCATTAAACCAAAGTAAATCGTATCATTTGCTGTAATTTCATACTTATCATCTATCATTTCTGTGGAATTATTTATAAAGGGGACTGTACTAAATGAGTCCCCTCTAAACATTTTTATAATACCCATATTATTTATATACATTTATTATCACCCAAAATATCATTTGTTTTATCCTTCACAGTAAATGTATATTTTTTATCAACGATTTCTTTTTCACTATTAGATAATATTATATAGCAATAATAAATTCCTTGTATAAGTTTTTCTGATAACTCTTTATCAATATCTATTGTCATATATCCTTTTGAGACACTTCCAGAGGTAGAATAAATCTCTTCATGCCTAAAATTTTCTATAATAACTTTTGCTGTCATGTCACTATAGTCAAAATCTGGCTCAACATAAACTTTATTTGTCCCATTAGCTGGAAAAGTAAAAGGAATTAACTCTACCCAATTATAGGAAGAACTGTCTAAAGACATACAAACCCATGATTGTCTTGTTTTGAGATTATATGCCTTTTGTCCATAAATTCCAACGGTAGAGGAACCTGGATGTTCATCATTGTAATATATAATTGCATTCTCTTCAACATAAACTGATCTTGCAACTGTATATTTTATAGAAAATGTATCACCATAACTCCAAGAATAACCAACTATTTGTTTAAATTTATCATACTTTACTTTAGGAATTTCATCATCTAACATCAATTGTTTTTCTATCTTTTTGTTTATGTTATTTGGAACATATGAACTGTCCAAATTTTCATAATTAGTAAACATATTTGACATTTAATATGCTCCTTTATTTATTCAATTATTCTTCGGATTCTTTTCTAAACTCATAGTTTGGGTGGTTTACAAAATCTTTTTTGAATCCTTTGTGTGTACCCCTTAAAAAATCTGACATAGACTTTCCAATGGATTCAACATAATCTTTAACTGGCATTTCCTGTATTGCCTCTGGAACTTTAATTATTGCAACATAGTCAAAAGCATTTCCAGGTCTTGTCTTTTTCATGCTAAATTCAAGACCAAGTTCTTCAGCTGCTTTTCTTGCAAGCTCTGCTTCTTCCTCATCATAAACAAACACTCCAACTCCATCCATTGTAAATGAGCGTCTATCTGTTTTCATTCCATGGATTATATTTTCCTTGTCTGCCGTTGGATAAAAATATCCTCTTTTTATTTTTCCCTGCTCGTTTTTAATAAGAGGGTCAACATCGGCAAACTTCCACTTTAATCTAAAGTTGTTTTTGTTTATACCATAACCAAAAAGTCTGTCATTTAATAAATCCATAACAGTGTACTCGTCATCCACTACTTCATTTTCGTCTACATACTCATTTAATGATAATGACTCTTCCATGTCCTCTTTAGGAATTAAATTACGAATTCGCATAAATTCTTCCATATCGTCTTCTGTAACCCAGTAAATTAAATCACGAAGAATTTCCCCTGCATCAACATCTCCATTTTCAACCATATCATACATCATATCCCTGTACTCAATCCCGCTATCTGATTCATGGAGTTTTTTTGACTCAAACATCTTTGTTTTGATAAAATCCCTTATATAATACTGACTATCTCCCACATTGAAATATGGAGAACAGTCACCATCTTCATCTTCACAATCCCATTTTAATTCAACTGTTTCTTTTTCTGAAATATTATTACCATCATTTATTGCATAAGTTACTTCTTCATCATTTATATCATAAATTTCAATTCCACCAAAATTATTCAAAGAAAGAACCGCTATTGGCTCATCAACAGATTCACATAAATGCTTTTTCTTTTTAGAAGATTTTTTTTCTTTTAAAGATTCACCATACTCTTCATCTTCATATCCCAAATCAAGCTCATCATCCTCATCTTCTTCCATTGTAAAGATAATCGGGCAATCAGAACCAGGAATTCTTTCTCCATTTAATCCATAAAGAGCATCTTTGATGTCAGGTCCTTCCCAACCTTCAAAGTATTCTCCATACCAGTTCATAAGTTCTTCAGCAACATCAGAAATATCTTCTTCTTCATAATTAACTTTCTTAACTGTTTGATTTCTCCAGCTACCACCAAAAGAAGTCCATGATTCTTTAAACAAATTTTCATCAAGAGTTAATTTTTCTGTATAAGGCTTTATTGTAATTTTCTTTCCAGTATCAGGGTCTTTAGGAGTAATACCATCTAATTCTTTTGAAAGCTTTTTAAATGTATCGCCTGTCATTTTATCTGATTTTTCATTTTCTCTAACTACTTCACCCATAACAGGATCGATATTAACCTGAGTTGCTACATTTCTTAATCTGTCAATGTTGCTATTATTACCTTCCATAGCAACTTTCCAATCTACTTTTTCATTTAACTTTTCAATTTTCATTTATTTAACCTCTTTATACTAAATAAATATCAAATCCACTGTGTGGCCCAAAATCATCATCAGCACAATCTAAGCAATTATCATCTGCATATAAATTATCATTCGCATCTAACTGTCCAATAGCCTCTGTTTCACCAGAATCAATCTCAGATACATTTGGAGAAATCAATTGTAAGCACTTTTGAAGCTGCCCAATGTGTTTATTTTCCTCATCTATGATGTCTGAGATAACATTCACCATGTCATCTCTACCCTCTGTTCTCATAATAGAAATCAAGTCATTATAATGTTGGATAGTTTCCCATTCACCATTTATTTCTTGAATAATTGCATTAGAAAGACCAACTGTTTCTTCTGTCTGTGGAACTTTTTCATCAGCCTCTAACACTTTCTCTGGGCTTTCCATATCTTCATTTAATGATTCATCAAGTGGGTTTTCCCCATAAGTATCTTTATATTCTTTAACAAGGTCTTTATATTCCCCACCAAGATTTTTTAACATTCTAATTGCTCTCTTTGTCATTTCTTTAGGGTCTTGCTTTGACTTAATCTTATCAGCTATCTTATCTTCTTCAAGATTTTCTTTTACTGGTTGCTTAGAAGTAAAAATAATATTTTTACCATCATATTGTTTTCTGATAAGCTCTTCTGCTTTCATAACATTAGCAGCAGAAACATCTTGTTCTGACTTAACACCGTCTACAGTGTATACCATGTGGAATTTATTCATTCCAGCATCTTCTTCTCTGAGTCTATGTCTCTTTATTCTCAGAGCCTCTAATTTTGTATCATCAACTTGTTTAAATTTCATTCTTTAAAACACCTCATATAATTTAGCTGTAAACAATATTTGAAATTATATGTAAACCAAATTTTTTAATTTGAAAAAATTTTAATTAATTGGCTCAGCATAAGAAATAACCCAAGACATTTCTTCGTCATTTGAGCCTCTTCCATCAGAAACTTCCACAACTTTATAATGCTTTTTTAATATATCTGTTGCATTATCTTTTTCCTTTTTATAATAAGTTCTTGAAGTTCCACTTTCCTTTTTCCAGTCATTTGTATAATCTTTTAATACTTTTTCTGATTCTTCATAGGTATAAGCATCATCAGTATTAATAGATTCTTTCAGAGATTCATCTTTTGAATAATATTTATCAAGTCTATTTAATAACTTTTTTAATGAATTATAAACATCATCAAAATCAGACATCTCTTTAGCAACTTCTCCACTATAATTAAGATTATCTATAAGATGTATGAGTTCAAAAAACAATTTATCTTCATCTACAGACTCATTAAGAGATTCACCTAATGCTTGAGAAGCAATAAAGGATATGTATGACACAATAGTATCATACCCCATAGAACTTGAAGCAACCTTTGGGTCAACTCCTAATTCCTTAAATAAATCTAACAATAATGAATTGACTAATTCTGGTCTATTAGTATTAGTTGTACCAAAATCGTTATCTTCAAACAATCTCTCATTTAATATCATTTATTTAATACTCTCCTATTATAAATTTATGATGAGCCTATTATTAAGGCTCATCATATCTATGGCCATACTCATATTGAGACGCTTCTGATTCGAAATAATTTAAAACATTTAATTCATATTTATCAGAAAGTTCATCAAAATTATCCATTACCCATTCAAGATATTCATCTTCATTTAAATCTTCTGGGCCATCTCCATTCGCCCAAGCAACCTCCTTTAAATAACTTACTACTTCATCATAACCTAATGTATAGTCATATTCTTTCCCATTGCCAATATCATCATAATGAAGGGTAACTTCATAATCTCCGTCATTTTTAATAGCTCTTGATTCAGTTAAAGATTCTTCTTCAATTTCTATTTCTTCATATTCTTCGTCATTTTCATAATCTTCAACTTTGCCATTTAAGAAATCTTGTGCCTCAGTAGAAGTTTCAACAGGACCCCAATCAATAAATCCAGTATCTTCATCAACTACAAAATAGGCAACTTCTGCTTCATCATAAATCTTAGTAAGAACCTCAACATTGAACTCTTCTTTATTTATGAGAAGAGGCTTTACTTTCTCTTCAATATAATCCCAATCTCTTGCTGACCAAACAGACCAGTTATCAAAATCTAAGTGAATAGGCCCTGCAATTCTTTCAATCCAAGACCACTCTCTTCCATCTTCAATAAAGGTATCTCCCTCCTCTACGCTACCATCACCAAAATCAGTCTCAATATCAAGGTCAATATCACCATCAACATCTTCTTTTAAGGATTCCCAAAACTCCTTATCCTTAAACATAGACACCATTGTATCCCAAGCCGATTTTACATAAAGCGGTTTTGCATAGAAATGTTCTTCACCATATTGATTGTTATATTCTTCTAATGCATCGTCAAAAGAAACACCCGTATTAAGTTTATCCCAGTTACTTCTTGCAAAGGAAAAATCATCTGATATTTCAGCATATCCTTCTTTTAAGTTTTCTCTCTTAGGAAGGAGCATCTTGCCAAGATGTTTAGAAAGTTTTTTAATTCCGTCTTCGAAAGGATAATTAATCTCTTCTAATCTTTTTTCCATATAAATACCGGTTTCTAAAAACTTTCTTTCTTCGTTTCTAAATTTATCATCCAGTTTTCCTGTTTTTCTTGCTTTTTCTTCTGCAAAATTTAGGATAAGGGCTTTTAACCAACTGTTAGTACTCTTTAACTTATCAACTGTTTGAGAAGTGTAATCATTCAAAAGTTTATCTACACTTTTTCCATATTTTGTTCTTAATTCCTCAGCACTCACATCAACTTGTGCTATTTTTTTAGGATTTATTAACTCTAATGTATAGTCATCAACAGGACCAGCATAGAAACCAACCACAAAATCAGGTTTAGACATATCCTCATCTAATCCCTCAGAAGTGAAAACATTCATATGTCCATCTGGGCGTTTTCCATTTTCTGTAACTTTTACAGCAGTAAATCTTTCATCTTCTTTTGCTTGTCTTACACTATCGTTGACATCCTCTTTTGAACTTACGGCATCATAAAGTTTCCACTTATCATTTTTATCTTTTACCCAAATCCAATGGGATGCAAACTCTACTGACTTTTCTTCATCATAATCTTCTTTAATCCACTCATCAGAGAAAACATTAAATGATTTCTCGTACACAACATTTCCTTCAGTATCAAACATAGAACAATGAATAGTTGAAGTTTCTATTGTTCCCTCATCACCATCAGATTCAATAGAGAACATTATATCTCCGTCAGACACTTCTTTTATCCATGAAGTACAACCTGGGTCTGCACAAATGTAACCCATCTTATTCAATGCTTCATCCCATGCTTCGCCTTTATTTACTAATGAAGTAAATCTAACAACATCTTTCTTTACATCAGCATCGGCTTGTTTAATATAGTCATCTTCAACAGACTTTTTCAATGATTCATCCTTTGCACCACTGAAATCTGCTTCGTTAAGACACTCTTGTATAACTTTTAAGTCATCAAATACTCTATAAGCATCATCAGACTCAAAATCATAATTTTCTGTATTTATATTTACTTGATTTCCATTTTCACGGTCAACAACATTTATATATAAACCTTTTTGGCACTTTTCCCAAACCCAGTCTTTTACTTCTTCAAAGTCATCTGTGTAGAAATCATCTTCAAGACCTGCATAATTTCCTCTTCTTGGACTTCCATAATATGCATTTACTTCATATCTTGCATCATACTTAGGGTCAAAATCATCAATATCTTCACTCAATGATTCAT
>JAGCBE010000043.1 GCA_017652345.1 Methanobrevibacter sp. | reverse complement strand
GGATTTTCAAGAGAAGGGGATGAGAACACTGCATTGTTATTGGATAAGATTCTTGATGAAAAAGGTTGCTTGACCATTGAGCAATTCTATGATGAAATCATGGAGAAAAAAGACACTTCAAAATTCATTGTTGTTGGTGCAGGCCCTTCCATAAAGAAGCATATTAAATATGTAAAGGAAAATTATGACTTGAATGATTACCTTATTGTTTCTGCAGATGGAGCTACAACTGCAATGCTTGAAGATGATCTTGTTCCAGACATTGTTGCAACTGACTTAGACGGCAAAATGGAAGATCTGTTAGCTGCAAATTCATTAGGATCTTATTTTGTCATTCATGCCCATGGAGACAATGAAGAGCTTATTGTTAATTGGACCACAAAATTTGACAAGATTCTTGGAACCACCCAATCCAAACCGGTAGGCCATTTATACAACTTTGGCGGATTCACTGATGGTGATAGGGCAATGTTTTTTACCCTTGCATTAGGATGCAAGGAAATGGTTCTTGCAGGAATGGATTTTGGAACAACTGTAACCAAATATTCAAGACCTAACATTGAAGGTGCAACAGGTCCTGCAGATGAGATTAAAACCAAAAAGCTAATCTTTGCAGAAAGGTTGCTTGCTTGGATAAAGGAAAACACTGATGTAAAAGTGATTAATTTAGTCGATATTGACAATTAATCCTTTTCTTATTTTTCTTGTTTTTCTTTTTTCACTTTCCTTATTTTTCTATTCTTTTATTCTCTTATTTTCCTATTTTTCTAGATTTTTTCATTCTCTTTTTTCAATAATTTTTATGAATTTTCTTTTTTTATTAAAATTTGTATGTCATTATTCAAAATTAAAGAACTTTTTTATATAAGTTAACATATAATAATCTATATGGCGATAGAAGATATTTTAATGGGAGATGAAACATTATTCCAAAACATAAATGCATTTAATCCTGATTATATGCCTGAAAACTTTAATTTTAGGGACAGTCAAATGGAAGGAATGGCTATGTGCATCAGACCTGCCATTCAAGGTGGACGCCCTACCAATTCAGTGATTATGGGATCATGCGCTACAGGGAAAACAACAGCGCTTAAAAAGGTTTTTGAATTGGTTGAACACACCACTGACAAGGTGGTTTGCTGTTACATTAATTGCCAATTGCACACAACACGTTTTGGAATCTTTTCTCAAATTCATAAAAAATTATTTGGACATCAACCTCCAGAAACCGGAGTTCCTTTTTCAAGAGTATATGAAAAAGTCATGAACAAGCTTGCTGCTGACAATAAAGCATTGGTTGTTGCTTTTGATGATGTTAATTACTTATTCCAAACACAACATGCAAATAAAATATTTTATGATATTTTAAGGGCTTATGAGGAATTTGAAGGAGTAAGAACAGGTATTTTTGCAATTATTTCTGATTTAGAATTCAGATATGCTCTTGATAAGAATGTAAATACCGTATTCATTCCTCAAGACATTACATTCCAGCCATACACTTATTCTGAAATATTCAGCATTCTTCAAGATAGGGCTAGAGCCGGATTCTATCATGGAGTGATTTCAGACGAAATCATTGAAGAGATAGCTAATCACACCCTTGAAGTGGGAGATTTAAGGGTTGGAATTGACCTTCTTAGGGTATGCGGTAATATTGCAGAAGCAAATGCAAGCAGATCCATTACTTTAGAGCATGTTGAAGAAGCAGTATCCAAACAAGGTTCCATTAATTTGATGGAAACCATCAATTCCTTAAATGACATTGAAAGGACTTTGCTTAGAGCAGTTGTTGATAGCGATGAGATCTTAACTGCTGGCGACTTGTCTAAACAATTTAAGGAAGAGGCAGGAGTTAGCTATGCTACATTCAACAGGACTCTTGAAAAACTTGAATTCTTAAGATTGGTGGACACTAAGTTCACTGGAAAAGGAGTTAGAGGGAATTCAAGAGAAATCATTTTAAGATTTTCACCTGAGGATATTAAACGCTGTAACCTTTAGATTTAATATCCTACTTTTTTTATTATAAACTTCATTATAAGTCTAAAATAGCTCTAAGCTTAAAGACACCATCATCTTCTTTTACACACATTTTATGAAAAGTGATGGCCTTAACTTCAGATTTTGGGCTATGAACATTCCAATCTATTTCTTCACCGCAAGCAAAACAAGTCAATTTATAATTTTCCAGATTGGAAGACTCATCATCAACTATTTTTTCAATATTCACTTTAAAATCAGAAAAAAACAGGAACTCTGTATCCTGTAGGAATAAGAGCTCTTCTAAATAATCGTATAAAAGAGAAACCAAATCCTCTGAAACTATTTCAAATTCTCGGGATTCATCTTTTTTTACCTTGCTTATATCTGTTATAACATTGAACATAGCGAGTCCTGCATTTTCGTATGCCTCGTTTAGGGATTTCCCATAGGCATGAAATCCAATGTCTGCAGTGACATCAAAATAATCATATTTATCTGGTTTTGATTCATTATTTTCCATAGCTATGCACCAATATTAATTTTAACAATTTATTATTTAATTTTAATATTATATAAACTCCTTGAAAAAACATGTTTAAAAATCGATTTTAATGCCCTAATTACATACACTTGAAATCAAACCCCATATTAGTTTTCAAATGCTCTCTTTCTCTTTTTTTATATATGCTTTAGAACTTAGTAATATTACAGAGAGAAAATTTATAAGAAAACTTAAATTAAAAATGAGGTGAAAAAATGATAAAGCATACTAACACTACTTGTGACTTAAGAAGAAAAACCAGTATTATGGATCCTATGAACTTCCACAACCTTAGAATTGATTTTAAAGATTGCATGGTAATATTTGTAGTTCTTACAGTATTACTTTTATCTATTTTAGCTGTTAGCGCAGCTCCAAGCCCAGAAATGTTAAGCTGGGTATAATTAAACAAATGAAACCAAACCCATTGTTTATTAAAGGATGTAACCATATAGGATAAAAATTACTAAAGATTTATGAATATTATCGTGCAATTTCTTAAAAAGAAACATCTCATAAATATTTAGATTTTATAAATTACATAGTTTACATCCTTTAATCAATGTGTTTTCAAATTTAAATTTTTATTTTTATTTTATCATTTTTTAAACACTAAAAACTCAATAACCATCATTTAATCATTTACACCATACATCAATTTTTACTTTTTTTAGATTAATTGAGCTTATGCAATTTTTTAATGCATTTTTCAAATATCCCTTTTCTTGATTTTGTTAGTTTCAGTTTTAACAATTAATTTTAAATGTATTATAAAACAAAACTATAATATTATATTAGAAATTATATTAAAAATATAATTGAAATTCATAATTTTTATACAAACAATTTTTATACAAAATTATTATTTTAAATATTTGAATATTGGATATTAAATTGTTATTTTAACTTATTCAGTGATATTTATGTCAGTTAAAGAAAATCTTGAAAAGGTAAGAGATAATGTATGGGAACTCCCAAGTGGTTATAAAAAGGAAATGAGAGTTCCTGGAAGATTGTATCTTGATGATGAATCCGTTAAGGATATTGAAGAGGGAGCTCTTGAGCAAGTGGCAAATGTAGCTTGCATGCCAGGTATTCAAGGCGCATCAATAGCTATGCCAGACATTCACTTCGGATATGGTTTCAGCATTGGTGGTGTAGGAGCTTTCAATTACAATAATGGTGTTGTAAGCCCTGGAGGAGTAGGTTTTGACATTAACTGTGGAGTTAGAATGCTTAGAACTAACTTAACAGAAGATGAAATCAAGCCTAAGCTTAAGGAGCTTACTGAAGTATTGTTTAAGAACATTCCATCAGGTGTAGGAAGTAAAGGTCAAATCAGACTTAAGGATAATGAGATCAATGAGGTTTTAGACTATGGTGCTTGGTGGGCTGTAGAACGTGGATTCGGTTGGGAAGACGACCTTAAGTTCTTGGAAGAAAACGGTAGAATGAAGGACGCTGAATCTGCTATTGTAAGTGATAAGGCTAAAAAAAGAGGAATTCCTCAGTTAGGTTCATTAGGTTCTGGAAACCACTTCCTTGAAGTTCAAAAGATTGAAGAGATCTATGATGAGAATGTGGCAAAGGCATTTGGCCTTGAAGCAGGTTCAATCGCTATCATGATTCACAGCGGTTCAAGAGGATGCGGACACCAAATCTGTTCTGACTATTTAAGAAAAATGGATAAGGCTTATAGAAATTATAAAATCAATATTCCAGATAGGCAATTGGCATGTGCTCCTATCGATTCCAAGGAAGCACAAGGCTACTTGAAGGCTATGGCTGCTGGAGCTAACTACGCATGGGCAAATCGTCAAATGATGTCCCATTGGGTTAGAGAATCATTTGAGGAAGTGTTCTCCCGCAGTGCTGATGATATGGGTATGAGCACCATTTACGATGTTGCACATAACATTGCTAAAAAGGAAGTTCATAAGGTAAAAGGTTCCCATATGGAGGTTCTTGTTCACAGAAAAGGAGCTACTCGCGCATTTGGTCCTGGAAGACGTGAAATTCCTAAGGAATATAGAAGTGTTGGACAACCTGTATTGATTCCAGGAACCATGGG
>JAGCBE010000379.1 GCA_017652345.1 Methanobrevibacter sp. | reverse complement strand
CCATTTTCTTTATAATTCCAACAGAAAAAAATTTCTAATTGATTTTTATAACCCTTTAATGTGGTGGCACTACGATCTAATGATTTATAATAACTAAGAGCTGATTTAATTAGTTCTTGGTTTTTAGGATTGATTTTATCGATATCATCAGTCAATCCCACGTTATAAACGGTCGTTCTTGCCATTTTTTTTCTCCTTTTTTAATATAAATAAAAATACCTTTTTATTGTAAAAATATATTATTCTTCTTCAACCTCTAATTTAGGTTGTTCTTTTTCTTCAACTAAGAATTCTTTTATGTTTTCACGTTTAACTTTCTTAGTAGCTTTCTTTTCTTCTTTAGCTTCTTCTTTTGATTCTTCTATTACAGGTTCTGCTTTCTTTAGATCTTCAGCAGCTTTTTTATCAGCAGCTTTACGAGCATTAACAGCCTTTAGTAATTCATATGCGTTTTTATACATTTATGTTTCTCCTTATTGTTCTTATTCTCCGTCTTCTTCAGTAGCAGGAGCATATTTTACCCATGAATAAGTTTCATCTTCTACTGTGCAAAGATAATAATCATCTGCATATAAAGCAAATTTACCAACATAATCTTCGCTAGCTTCTGGAAGTTCTTCAAATTCTAATGGCTTTCCACTTTCTTCAGTTGTTTCAATAGTGACTTTTTTAATACCACCATCGTATTGAGCTTCAATTGTTCCTTCTGCACCAATAGTTGCATCTACAACTTCTTGGAAAGCACTACCTTTGTCTGAGCGCTGAATAACCAAACCTTGTTTGTATTCTTGTCCTAATTTCATTTTTTAATCCTCCGTAGTTTTTAATTATTTTTTATTATTTTTTTTCTTCATATCGTTGTAGAATTTAACACAACTATCGATATATTCACTTAATTGATCGATAAAAATATTAATTTCTAAACCAGCAACCTTGCAACTTTTCTTTACGATTTCTATAGCAGCTTCTTTCTTATTGTCTGAACCAATGATACCAGAATGCTCAACTTCATCAATAGCAGTCTTAGCCATTTCTTGAATCATATTCCATTTTTCTTGAGCTGATTTATCCTTAGTAGCTTTAATCCATGCCTTAATAGCAAAATAAGCAGTAATACCAGTTGTAATTAATCCAACTAAACCAGTAATTAAAGCAATAAGTCCATTAGCAGTAGTAATCCAATCCACAATACATTCCTCCTATAAAATTACTTGTCGTGTCTTTTTACCAACATTCTTCTCCTAGTTCGGTTTGCAATTGCAATGAAATTACCATTTACTTGAGAAGCATACCTTGGTACTCTTTTTTGTTTTTTAATCCAATCGGCAAATAAAATGTCATATTCAGCATCTTCTAAATATTTATCAAAAAAGTCATAATAAATTTCATTAAATAAAAATTGATTTTCCTTTATTTCGACATCTGTGTAACTATAGAATTTGCATTTTAAATCTTTATTTTGCCCAACTAGCCACCTATAAGTATAAGGGGCATTTTTCATTTTTTCTAAATCCGCCTCTTTCAAGAAATGAAAATTAAACATACAATTAGCACAATCAAAATCACAATCAAATTTAACTTCCTTTTCTTGAGAATAGTCGAACTTAAGACAGTTAATGTAACTGCCATTCTTGTAACTTTCCCAGTCAAAACTATAATCCTTTACATATTCCATGCAAAGCCAATTGTTTTCATCCAAATCTGTACATCTTGCTAATAATTCTTTTAATCCTCTCCAGCATTTTGATAAGTGTTCCACTCATCTTGGTTCATTCTTACGCCATTTTCATTATATGGGATCTTTAATAGAGTATCACTGACTTTATAATAAACCCTTCCTTCATCAAACATAATGGGCAACATTTCAAAATTTTCTACACTTAAATTAGTCTCTTCCATAATTCTTTACCTCAAAAATCAAATGTTTAGGGTTATCTGGTTCATCTGTACACACTATTTCTACTGTTCTAAAAATAGGTATTTCTATTTCATTATCCAATGTTTCCATAAATGATTTGTATTCATATGTTTTTTCTGGAGTAATAATGGTTATAGGGGCATCTGTATATTTTTTTACAGACCCAACGATTAGAACTAAAAAGTCATCTTTGCGGATATCTTCTATAACACCATCAAAGAAATCATAAACTCTTTCTTCGGCACAAAAAGCTATATAAAACTTTAATTTCTTACTTTCTTCTGATCTTAAATCAGTCAATTTAATGGTTGATATCTTATTCGCATTATCGTACTGAATTAAAAAGTTCCGAGCCTCTTGCTCCATAACTTGGATTGTCTTAGCAAAACTATTGCTGAATCGATTTTGATGTGTTATTCTATCACATATAAAATGGTCAATAATATAAATATCTCCGACCATATTTAATCTGTTTTTAAAATGTTCAATTTTCCTATCAGTGCCGCTTTTTATAATCATCTTTGATCTCCTTCACTGCGTTCACAGTAACATAAACGAGTATATGCTTCTTCATCTCCTCCTACAGAGAAATAAGTCCACAATCCTGTTTTTTTGGGCTTATCAATATATGATGGTATTCCACTTATTATATTTCGACCTTGATGCTCAAAATCTATATTAAAAATAGAATTACTATAATATTTTTCAACACTCCTTGTTAATTCAGAAGGTAATAAATAAACACCGCTTCTGAGTTCAACTTTTTCTAATTGTTTTATGTTTTTTGAATTAAAATTAGTTTGTACAAAATCTTCTGGCTTGTTTTCTTCATCTTTATCTCTTAAAGGATTTATTAAATAACAAGCTGAATTTTCATTTGAAAGCTCTGGGACGGCATACATATTATCAATCCACTCTATTCCTCCATCAAAAGGATCTTCAATACCATAAAATTTAAAGCTCTTTTTTTCATAATTGTAATAACAACAATTTAAAGGATAAGAAAACATTAAATCAGTCATGAGATCTGAAATTCCAGTTTCTGTATTTAGAGGATTAACACAAGATTGATTTTTAAATATATTACTTAAAGAACGAGAAGCAAAAATTATAACAAATAAATCTCTTAATAGTTGATTTATGCCCTCATTTCTTAAAAAATAATAATTATACTTGTTAAAAGGATATATCTTTTTCTTTAATGAATCTAATGTACCTTTAATTCTTTTAGTTTTTGATCTACTAATTAGATGTCCATCTTTATCAATACTTGCTTTATAACAACCAATAGCTATTTCTTCTAAAATACCACCATCTTGGGGACTAATAAAGCAAGGATATACCTTATAATCTTTATCTTTTTTATACTTTGAAATTAATAGTGTTTTACCGTCAAATTTACGATATAGAGTAGGAATTTTTACAAATTCATTGTCATATAGATCTTTTACTCTTAAAAAATCTATAACACCATCAAAATCTGTAACAATTTGACCAGTTGCCATATTAATAACATAATCTCTATTTTTGGAGTCTTTAACTCTTCTTAATTTACTATCATCTGGATTATCTAATCCAGTAATACCAAATTCCCAATCATCAAAATTATCATTTTCGTCAGAAATATAAATATCATCAGAAGCAATAATTTGATGTTTTTTATTGATGATTTTTGCTATTACTCTATCTCCTTTATCTCCAGGATAAGTAACAACACCATCTTTTACTTGTATCGTTCCACATGTTTGCCATAAAATATTTTCAGGAGGAATTAATTTCATGCTTCCATCTTTTAATATAGCATGGACTTTAAAACGATATCCTATGTATAAATCATTTTCTCTAACTGTATACATATTTTCTCCTTTTTAAACCTTTTTATCCCTTTAATTACTTTTATGTGTTTTTACTCTCCTGAAATTGTAATAGCTTCAATTTCATCTGTAAAATCATAATCATCACGAACTTCAACAATTTTCATCATTTTTAAAGTATCTCCACAACAGTCTTCTGTTGCTAAAGCTACTCCACCAATTTCAATAGAAGTCTGAGAAGACATTTGAAAACCTAAATTGATATCAGGATTTACTTTAAATCTAGGAATTTCAAAAGTAATGTGACCAACTTCATAAGATCCTTCAGAAACACCTTGACCACAACCATCTGCTTTATATAGAGGAGTTGTAATTACTAAGTATAATTCTGCTGGGCATAAATTAGTATCTACCCACATTTCTCTTGCACTTTCACTTTCATACATATAAGAAACATTCCATGAACCAGCTGGTAAATACATTCCATTTCCACGCAACAAACCAGTGTACCAAGTCCAAACATCTGTTCCAACTTGGTTAATCATAATTTTTGTTTCTGTTGCTCCCAAAGGGAAACTTAAAGTTACGGTTAATCTTGAATCTTCATTTGGAGTATAAGTTCCAAAAGGTAAACTCACAGGTGTATGAGTTAAATAAGTTAAAGTATTTGGACCAGAAGAAATAACTGTTTCAGTCATGTAATCTGTAACTTGTCCTGCGCCCCTAAATTTCTTACCTAATATAGCTTCAATATATGCAGAATTCCACAATACATCTACCAACTTAATCTCAATGTTAGGATCATGTGAAAAGGTTGCATGTGTGACAGAACCAGTTCCTGCTCTTAGCTCATCTTGTGTGGCAGTTATATTAATTGCATGTTCAGTAAGAGTTCTTGAAACAAAAGCCAATCTCTTATTTCCTTTATTTACATAAAAGGCCTCTGCAATTCCCACTGAGCCTAAAAAATAATTTGACATAAAGTGAAATCCTCCTTTAATTTTTGAAAATAAATAAAAACAAGTCTATGCTTGCTTGGTGATTTGTAATTTTTCTTACAAAACGTTAAAATATAAAATCCAAATAAAAGTAATCTTTTATGAAATAAATCACAATATAACTGAGGATTTATTCAGTGTATTTGGTCTTAAAAGTGCTCTTGGTGGAACTTTAAGACAAATGTTGGCCATAAGTAAATCAGAAAGTTTTGATAATTTAGATATAATAGATTTAGGTGAACAAAATTGGTTATTAAATTCTAATGACCATACAATGTCTGCTGAATTGTCTAATATGGCACCTAATACATCTATCGTTTTATGTACTAATGCTGAATGGAATGAATATACTGGTATGGCTAATTTACCTTATGGACACTATACAACTTCTTCAAACCGTATTTATTTTAAGACTAATGAAACAAATACTGATACATTCAAAGCTAATATGAAAGGTGTGTTATTAGCATACAAAAAAGCCTCTAGTTAAAATTTAAAACTGAGGATTTATTGGGTATTTTCGGATTAAAAGATGCTTTAGGTGGCACATTAAGACAATGCTTGTGTGTAAAAGAAAGTTTAAACTTTGATAATACCGACTTTGTGGATTTGGGAACAATAAATTGGACATACTACAATGGCGTATTTTCTGGTAATATAACAGGAAAAGCAAGTTCAACAAACAAATTGTTGTGTACAAAATACAAGACTAATAATGCTGGTTATAGTGGTTCATATCCAAGTGATAATAATTGCATTTGGTCTTCATTAGATACAGCAACACAAGTATTTATTAAAGATACTTCTTACACCGATGCCACAGCATTCAAAAACGCTATGAAAGGCGTATTATTAGCATACGAGAAAGCATAATTATTATTTTATATTAGGGAGATATTAAAATCTCCCTAATATAAAAATTAAAATATTTTTATATACCACTGCCTTTTCATAAGCTAACAACTATTAAGCAACAGCATATGAAATACTAAAATGCAAATAAGCACCATTTACAATTTCATGTGAACAACTTAATTCTCCTGAAGCACTAATAATTACAGAATCAATTTGTGCACCATTTATAAAAGGTATTCTGAAATTACCTGCTACAGCTATTACACTTGAAGGTAACTTAAATAATGCTGTTTCAGCAGTAATTGAACTTCCACTATCATTCATAAGTCTTCCACTTATTGTAATTAATTTACCAATCTTAATAACTTTTAAACCTGTTGTTGTAATAATAGCATCAGTAATAAAAGACGATAAATCCTCAGTTTTATCGTAACCAACTAAGTCTTCTTGAGTTACTAAATCATCAGGATCACCATCAGTCTTAGCATATAAGCTTTCGGCAAAACCAGCAATATTAGCTTTATAGAATACTTCATTACCTTGTAATCCAACAATTTGATTATCATTTTCATCAAGGAATTGCATTGTGCCAAAGTCATCTACATAGATGTTTTCAGCAAATGTTGAAGCTTCTAGATCTTGTTCTTCTGCTAGTTCGTAAATTAGATAAACTCCATTCATAGCAGTTTTAAAGACAGTAGCATCTGTATAAGTACTATCACATACCATTAATTTTTTATAATTATATTGTATACAGATAGTTTTATCACTTGTGTTTGCCCAAACATGCCCATCTGTATCTGTCATATACTTAGTACACTGAATATTTGGTAAATAAACCGTACCTAATATCATATCGTTTATATTACTAGACAACATTACATGCTGAGTTGAATTATAATTCCAATCTAATGTTCCTAAATTGATAGTTCCGTATCTCTTCTTATTACCTTCACCATTTGGATATAACTCATCACCATCAGCAACTACGTTACCATCCGATAAAACAAGAATTCCATTTAGATCTTGGTTAGGTAAATTTACAATATGTTCAGCATAAGGTTCATAACCTATACGAGATCCATCCCAATAATTAAACACAGCTATATCTTCATATTTAAATGAACCAGTTGTAGCACCAGCACCATCATAAAAGAATTTAATCTTTTTAATAATTGTACCAACAGGAATACAATAATCTGCATTACCATACTTTCCTCTACCATATTTATATCCAGTAGGACCATTTTGATTTAAAAAGAATTCACAAATTAGATTATTATTTTCATCTTTAAAATTAACAAATGCACTAAGTGCTGTAGTTTTAGCAATAACGGCAATATTTTGTCCTGTAGCAATAATTGGTGTATCTAAAGTTATTTCTGTTGATTGAACATTTGTTCCAGTAACTTCATTAACACCATTATATAAGTTATAATCAACCATCTTTAACTTAGCTGATTTACATTCTGTAAATGAACCTGTGTCATATTCTGTTGGTAACCATCCGCCTAGGAATGATAGAATAGCAGCACTATTTTCAGCATCTGTTGTAGATGGAATAAGAGCACTAACTATATTGTTATTACCAAACATTTGAGTTAAGTCAATTATCCTAAGATCTATATCAAGATTAACGCTACCTGTTACATCTACAGATGTGTCAAATAAGTATTGTAAATTAGTAGTTGCACTAGCTGTTTTTACTCCTGAATGATTTCTTTGTCCACTCGTACTTGATGCTGGAACGCTAATGTTCATAGAACCTTGTGCCCAAGTAGCATCATGGAAATAAAATGCTACATCACTTGTTCCACTAACAATTACATAAATCAAATACTTATGACCATTAATTGTTGGAGGATATGCAACAGATAAAGTAACACGTGCGTTATTAATTGTTCCTTCAAAATGATATTTTTTAGTAGTACTATTATAAGTCCTTGTTACACCATTATTAGTTTCAGAAGTAGTATATGGTTGAACTAATTGATTCTTAACTATCTTGCATCCAACCAATTTCTTCAATTGTTGCATACCAGTTGTGATATCACTTTCACCACCAGCTGTTTGATAAGCAAATGGAGTTTCATCATCTACACCAAGCTCAGTATCAAGTGATGCAGATGTGTCTGCATGACCAACTGAAGTTGTGCCGTTCTTAATATTCGTAATTTCTTGGTTAGTCTCTGCTAACTGACTTTGACTTACAACATTTTCAGCGTCCCAATCAATGTCTGTTCTTTGACCCAGTGAGTCTAAGAATAATACCATGTCTGCAGGATAGAAAATCTTGCATGCTTGTGGTACGGCTGTGTAGACATTGTTATTAGGATTTTCAGCGTCATATGTAGACAACCATTCCATTGTGCCGTAATCATCAATTTCGATGTTTTCGGCAAATGTTGTACCTTGTTCGGTTGTTGGAGTTGCTAATCTAAAATATAATATTCCTGTTGGAGTAGCAGTCGAATGAATAACTAAATTACCATTGACAACTTCCATAGAATTATCACCACTAGATCCACCAGTTTTTGCATAATAAACAGCGTGCAATAAGTCTAGATTAGTATTTCCCCATAATGATGATCCACCAACATAATAAGAACCGCTACTGCCATTCCAACTTAATGTAGATAAATCAACACTACCAACATATCTGGTAATTGTTCCATCAGGAGTTTTAATATCTCTTACTTCACCTGCAGATCTCAATACTTCATTACCAGTTTCGTATACACTTGGTACTTCATAAGGGAAGTATTGATCGTAGTCTGCACCGCCTTCATCTGGGCTATAATACAATGAAATCGTGATTTTACTTGCGTAAGAAGCTTGATTACTTGTTACTTTAAAATAAAAAGCATTAGCAGGAGCATTAAAATATTCATTATTAAAACCACCTGGTTTATAATATGAAATAAAATTCTTAGCTTGATCGTAAAAGAACACGTAATTCTTATTTACAGATTCTGAATGTAAGTAATATTTTGATCCTGGAACTAAACTATTAAAATATTTACTTCTAATATATGTTGAAGAAGTTATAGTTTGGCCCGTATTAACATCTAAATCTCCACTTTCAGCTTCTTCGTCCCATAAATTTCTATGCTTGTTAACTAAATAACGACCAGTTCCGTTTGTAAGAGTTCCAGCATTATAAGCAAGACTTCCACCATAATAGTTGAAGAAACGTTTTGGATCAGCGATGATGTCTTGAGGGATATTGCCGTTGAACCATTGAGTTAGGTCGATCATATGAACAGAACCATTAAACACTAATTTGGTATATGGCCCAATTTGTGTAAATAAACCAGCAGTTGCTGTTGGTGCCTGTATAGATGTGATTTTTTTAATTGTACATCCAGGACCATCTTTAAAATTATAAAAGGTTCCTTGATTATTACCAGTATTTAAATATAATAAAGCATTTCCAGAACCAGTTACAGTTATACTACCATAAACCATTACTATATATTCATGATTTAAAATAACATTGTTTCCACTTGAAAAGTTAAAACTCCAATTACCATATATAGTTGATGAACCAGAACTATTATCAATAGTATCATTTTTAGTTGTATTATATATTTGTTGATTTACCACAGCGCTATTGCCTTGTTTTTCTAATTGTTTTGCAACAGGACTCGTATCTACGCTTGCGGTTCCATTAGCTGTTCCAGTTCCTTGAATAACAAATGGCTCATCTTGAGTTGATCCTGAATCTTCAGAAACATTTTCGATAGATTTAGCAGCAACAGCTTTTCCAGCTTCAATTGTACCATCTTCAATATCTTTAACCACAGCAGCAAGATCGCCCTCAAATTCAGCAATTAATGATGAAACATCAATTATATCGCCATCTGTGTCTGTACGATACCATTTTTCTCCTGCAGTATCGTATCTGTATAAAATTTCCCATTTGTAAGGATTACTAGCATCAACGCATTCATATATAATCTTGGTTGTGCCATTTGTATATAAATATTTTTGACCTACTGTTCCAACAGTGGAAGTAGTAGGAGCAGAACTACCACCAATAAATTTTACAGTATTCACAGCAGCATCTGCATAAGTTTCTGCATCTTGCACCGCTTGGTCAATACCATCTTCAATATGATTCATATTAGCCGCAGTGACATAATCACCTTCTTGCCAATTGCTGTGCCCTGCAGTACCCTTATTAGGTATGTATCTGTCTTTATCAGGATAAGCCATTTTTATTATTCCTCCTTAAAAAATTTTTATTGTAAAGGCCAAGTGCTATCTAATTTTAGCAAATGCCAATCTAGGTCTGTATCTGCGACCCATCTATAATTTTGAATGCCATTTGTAATTTGGCATATTAACTTCCAAACCCCATTTGATTTAGGAGCTTCAGGAATTGGTGTAGTAATAAAACCTGCACCATTTATTAAATTTGCAGTATTAGTAACATCAATCCCTTTTACGGTGGTAGCATCAAGAGGCAACTCTTGCATGTTACCATTCTTATCTTTAAATTTAGGACGATAAGTACCAATAATGTCTAATTCGTTTTCAGCATTGTTATCCATTACTTACCCTCCTTTTTTATTATATTTGTTCGAAGAATAAACCACCAACGGCTAAACTATCTGAAGGTTGATTTGTAATAGGATCATCACTCTTAACGCCAATTTCGATTATTTGTCCACCAGCGGTTACACGACCCTTTGCATCAACTGCCACAGCACTGTATGTACCAGGAGTTACTCCGCTATCTGCAAGTGTAGCAGTACCAATTACATCTCCACTACCATCAAATGTTACAGTCCAACTGATATCCCCAGTTGCGGAAATACTTCTGGCAGTATTTAATTTTACGGCTTTTAATGCTACACCATTGTTTGTAAAATAACCTTTTAATGTGCTAATATCGTCTGCATTAGTTGCAATATTAGTTGTGTTTGTTCCAATATTAGTTTTATTTGTCGCAGCTAAAGTATTGATTGCAGCAAGGGCTTCTTCAACAGTTGTCTTACTTGTTCCATCAACAGTTATAGCAGTTGACAAAATTTTAGGTTGAGCTAAACCAGCTAAACTATTAGCAGCAGTTGCTAATGTGTTAAGCGCAGTTATAATATCAATTAAATTTGTATAAGCAGTTCCATCAACAGTAATAGGAGTGCTTAATATTTGAGGTTGATATGTAGAAGAAATAGTATTACCAAGAGCATCTGCAGTTGCTTTCTTTGCTACTCCATTACTATCAAAATAAGCAGAGATTGCACTTAAATCAGTTGCAATAGCAAAATAACTTGCATGATGTCCGTCTAATTTATCTGAATCTTTAGCCATATTACCACTGAATTTGCCTTCCAAAGCTGTAATAGCATCGGCATTAGCTTGCCCACTTGCACCATCATAAGCAGTACCAGCAGTTGTACCAATAACTAAACTATCACTAATTACAACATAAGTAGTTCCACCCCATCTATAAGTTTTATTTGTATATTCACTTTCAGGAGTTAATACAACATAAATCTTACCTAACTCAGGAACAAAAGCAGATCCACTAGGTGTTTTACTTAACCATCCTTCAGATAAAGGAGTTGCTCCAGTAACAATATATGATTCAATTACATCATCTACATAACTTGGTAATTGTGCTTCAGGAACTTTCCCATCACTACCTAAAGTAGCAACAGAATGTTTGTTTGCATCATAACTACCAAACGAGAAGTCAGCTTCTTGAAGTGCACTATCAGCTTTTTCACCTTGTGCTGCAGTAGCAAATTGAGTAGTTGCTCCACCATCGGCTACAGTATAACCATCTGCACCCCAAACAACGAAATGTCCTTGTGTAGTTCCAGTTCCAAGTCCCTTAATTTGAGCATTGTTTGTTACATTATCAAGTCCCAAATCAACTTTTAAAGTAGCTACACTTACAACATCTGTTGTGCTTCCATTTATTGTTTTTGTTAATTTTTTATTTACTGTGTCATATGCAACATAAGTAACAGCTGTTGACTTTGGTGCATAGTCACTTAATTTTCTCGTACTTCCATCAGCAATATCATCTAATGTTGCATCGCTACCTTCAATTACTAATCCCTTACTATCATATTTAATTTTAGTATGAGTAGCACCAGAAATTGCCTCATTAGCAGCAACGGCTCCAATATTACCAGGTGTTAAATTTACATTACCTTGACGATAATTGGATTCATTATTACCCTTAACTCCAGTTACACCACTTTGTTGGACCATTGCAAATAATTCTTCAAGAGCAGCTTGCACATTCGCAGCATCTCCTGGATAATCATTTTCTCCCTTCTTTACTAGCACGATCGCAGCATCTGTTTCGGGATGAAGTATTAAAAGACTACCGTCAGCTTGCAATTGCTTGATTATATATTGATTTATAGTTTCATTCGCCATTGAACTTAATACCTCCTTTTATTTTTCTACGAAAACATAATCCCCAGCTTGCAGATCGTCTGGTAAAACGCCCTGTACTGTACGAATTTTCGAATTTGTTATATCATCTACGGACATCCTACTTGGTGTCCCATTATTATCTACATAAACCAAAAGTGTCTTCCTATTAGCACTACTACTAACCTGTGGAAGAACACTTAATTGTTTTGGAACTTTCGATCCAATATGATCACTGAGTACCAATTTTGCACTTTCTATAGCATGAAAAACACCGTCAGATGTTACTCCACTTAGAGAACCATCTTCTGGTGTTAAATCAAGCTTACTCACTTCAGCCAGCCCATTTTCTATGTGATTCATTTGATCAGCATGTACTAATTCGCCATCTTGCCAATTACTATTGCCCTCTTGATCACGTTTATTTGGGTAATATTTTTGGATTTGTAGTCTTGGTGTACTATTTATATTATTTCCCATCTGTATTACTATCCTCCGTCCAATTTCCTTTTTACCCTTTTATAGAATTCCTGCTAAGCTGACTGTTAAAATTGTCTCAATTAATTGTCCAACAGGACTTTCTCCCGCTGGTAAATAAAATCTTAATTTTAACGGCTTTGTACAATATCTCTTCTTTAATACTTTAAAGGTATTGTCTGCTTCAAATTCAACACTAATATATTTACTCATTTCAGTTTGATCCATTCCTTCAATTTCACAATCTAAATGTAAATTAGTATTTTGTTTGTCATCCCCATTATATAAGTATGCTTTAAAAGTATTATATCCAGTTGCTAATACAATTGGTAATACATCAGGAAGTATACTACCATCAGGAGCTCCAATTTGTAATTCATCAGGAGCAGTAACTAAAATATAATAATCTTCAACTCTTACTTCTTCTAATTGGTTAACATCATCAGGATCATTATATGCAATTCTTGTTGCAAAATCATCTTTTTCTCCAATGCTATCAATAGACATATGAAGTGTAATTAATCCTACATTTTCAGGATGAAAAGTATCATTAGAATAAAATTTATCAATATTGCTTATTCTATATACTCTATCATAACCAATTATAAATCTTTGATTTATATAATAGTTTCTTGTATATTTATTATGTTGAACAACTATTGTAAGATCTCCACTTGGGTCATTTGCCATTTTATTATAATGAAAATCTGTGCTGCTTAAATTTTGTTGAACAGCAGGTTCATAATGATATTGTAAAACACCATGATTATCTAAATAAGTTGATCCAAGAGTACCATTACATCTTCTTGTTACAACACCATTTGTTGCAGTTAATTCATTTTGTTTATTAAAAACAAGAAAGATTAATTTATCATCTTCAGGTGCAGTTGTATCATATCCAGGTCCAACCTTGAATTTTGTTCCTATAGGACAATCATAATGAATATCTCTAAAAACAAATCTTCTCCAGTCGTCAGAAATTATTTGACCTTTATCATCTTTTACAGATTGAGCAACAACTTCATATGTTTCATAGTCCTCTTGACCAAAATGCATTTCTTGTTCAACATCCACATGATTCGGTCTCATAACCCAGTAGGCATCAACTTGATCTTGTGTTTCTTTTAACCAGTAGTTGTCTCTGCTAAAATTTTTGGGAGTTTTTGATAATTGATTTGGCATCTCTGG
>JAGCBE010000378.1 GCA_017652345.1 Methanobrevibacter sp. | reverse complement strand
TTTATTAATTTCTTTTTTTACTTATTTTAAATCATTATTATAGCTATTTTTCATATTCTATTTATTAACATAATTTATCATTATTTTTCATTTGAGTAAAATTTTTCCATCTGATTATATTCACTCTCATCAATGCTATTTCAATTAACATAAATCACAGTAAACCTAGACGTGCATTTCAAGTGTAAAATTAAAAAAGTTTTAGTAATAATTTTTCAGTTTTATTCAAAAATTTTTAAAAATTAAAAACCTTTATAAGTAACGGATTTCATAACATAGTGTACATGCTATTTTTAAGGGGTGAAATGTATGAACGACGAAAAATTTAATGAAAAATATGTAACTGTAATCTGTTTTAACCAATTTCATGGAAAGAAGATATTCAAAATTGGTTCTATTTTAAAGCTTATCAAAGAGCCGGACAATAATCATGACTCAGAAGCAATCAGAGTTGAAATGAGATATGCCGGCAAAGTGGGATACTTGGCAAACAGCACTAAAACTGTTGTAAGAGGTACCATGAGTTCAGGAAGGGTTTATGATAAAATCGATGATGAAAATGCATATGCAATAGTGAAATTCATTTCACATCAGAATGTAATTGCAAAAATCATCGAAGAGGATGAACTCAAGGAACTTAAAGAAGATCCCGAAAATGATGTAAACTTCATTTAAAGCATTTTTATCAAAAATTAAAATTAAAAATATCTAATTTAAATTAGTTTGAATAGTATAAAACAAAATGGGGTGATAAAGTGGAAAAATCAAAGGAGAAAATTGAAAACAATGAAATTAAAGAAGATTTAAAGAATATTGAAAACATTGCATTCATTGACATAAACGGTGCTAAAATAGCCATTGAACTATTGGATAGCCAAAAGTACGAGAATGTGGAAGCTATTCCAATAAGGACTGATTTCTTTGGGAAAAAGGATTTCATCACACTTAAAAAAGGATATGAAATGGGCCTTGTTGAAATCAAAGAATTGGATCATTCAACCGTAAACACCGTTTCATGCAAAAACGATTCCGTTGTTCCACTTATACTGATTGATGGAGATGAGATTACCGGTGCAATGCAAAACCGTATCATAAATGACACTTTGCTCATTCCAGCTAAGTCAACCATCAATATTCATGTCAGCTGCACTGAACATGGAAGATGGCACACCAGAGGAGAAGGTGAATCATCAAGATCCTTCAAACCGTCATTGTATTCTGCAAATCACAGTACAAGAAGCAGAAAATCAAGAGCTTCATATGAGGAACGTGACTATCAGGGAGAAGTATGGGATTCAATCAGTGAATTTGAATCCAGGTCAAATTTCAAATCCATGACCAGTGCATTGAATGACAGCTATGAAAACCTTAAGGATAAGCAAAATGACTACTTAAGCAAGTTCCATATTGAAGATGGGCAAAATGGTGTTATCTTCATTGTAAACGGTGAAATCAAAGGATTGGAATTGTTTTACAATCATAGCATTTACAAGCAGTATCATGAAAAGCTCTGCAGAAGCTATATTATAGAAGCTATTGTAGAGAAGAAATCTGTAGATAATATTGACAGATTGGAACTCATGAATGTTTTGGAAAACATTTCAGATAGCGAGTTCAAATCCCTAAAATCCATAGGACTTGGAGACAATATCAAGTTTTCAAATGATTTCGGATCAGGTTCCGGCCTTATCTGGGAAGATGAATTGATACACATGACTTTCTTCAAGGACTTTGTAATCAATGAAGTTATCATATAACTTCATTTTTATTTTTATAAACTCTTTTTGCATCAATTATTCACTTAGAAAGTAATATCCTTTTACACCATACTCTTTTTATTATAATTAAATAATTAAAAAAGTAACATTCTTTTTTTAAAATATCAATAAAAAATTAAAAAATAGTTCTTCTATAATTGAAGAAGAATAAGATCCATGAATACGAAAAAGAAAAATATTGTAATCAGGAATATGCTAAGTCTTGCAATGTCTATTGCCTTGTCAATGCATTCAACTTTAAGAGGATGCAAATCATCTCCTAAGGTATAGACTCCCTCTTTTTCAAGTTGTATGTTCAATGCACCTGCTACAGTTGCCATTGTATATCCTGAGTTTGGACTGTCACAGTTTCTTGCATCCCTCTGCATTATGTAATATGCTCCTCTCCAATTGAGAGCAAGAAATGCTGCAGATATTATTATTAAAAATCCGGATATCCTGGCAGGAATGTAATTCAAAATGTCATCCAAATGAGCTGGAACATATCCAATGTTATAAAGCTCCTCTGTCTTGTATCCAAGCATGGAATCCATGGTATCGACAACTCTATGGATCAATGCTGCAAGTAAAGCCAATATCACTACAGTGTAATCATTGAATCCTAAAAGGAATGCTATGATACCTACAATTGAATAGTAAAAAATAGTTGAAACATATGAATCTGGAATGTTTTCAGTCAATGTTTCAATAACAGCTGAAATGACATGCTCCTTATTCAATTCACTTGTCTTCCTGCTTACCAAGTAGCTCACTGCCTGACGTGCCTTGTTTAGGTTGTTGTTTTTCAAGTCTTCGCCAACATCACGTGCTGAATCAAGGAGCAGCTTAACTGAAAATGTTGATGACAGCAATAAGAGAGCCGCTAACTTGAATAGGTATATCATACCATCATTAAGGTAGATGAAATGCTTTATAATCAGCATTGGCACTAAAACAATAAGTGAAGAAACAGCTATAACACATATTGAAATGACAAGACCAGAAATCTTGTTGTCATATTTAATGAGGTATTTCTTGAAGAAGCTGATGATGTTTCCAATCCATACAACAGGATGCAATTTAGCTGGAAACTCTCCAATCAGCAAATCAAATGCCAATGCAAACAAAAGTATTGTAAGCAGCATATAAATTGAATTTGAGTAAAGTTCAGTTATCATTAAAATTAAATATATTAGCAAACTATATATAATTTATTGATGGTAAAAATTTTATAAAAAATAATTAAAATTTAATTAAAATATGATTAAAAAATTACAATATTTATATTAATTTTATGGATGATAATATGGCAATAGATGAAGAACAAGTCAGAAACTGGTTAATGGAAGAGGATCTTATTCGTGAAAAGATTTATGATGAAAACGCTAATTTCCATTACATTATTAACTTTCCAAACAACAATGCAATGGACATCATCAATCCTAAATCAAAAGAGGATGTTTTAATCATAGGATGTGCAACAGAAGTCTCACAGGAAGAGCAAAACATAATTAAAAGCAGTCCTAAAGATGTCAATCAGGAATTCATTTGGAAGATAAGATTTTCATTGAATGAAATGCTTCTTGATTTTGAATTGGAACATCCAAATGATCAATTGACCAGATTTATCATAACAGAAGACATATTTGAAGATGGTCTTACTAAACATGTTCTTATTAAATCAATCAAGAAAGTCTTTAAGGGAAAGCTTCAATGCATCTGGATTCTTGGTAAAACATATGGATCCATTCAAAACAATGATATTCCTGATTTACAATAATAAATATTTTAATTAATATTTATTTATTTCTTATTTTATTATATCATTCATTATTGATTTTCCTTAAAAACTCATGAAAAAGGTATTGACTGTTCATATATATTGTATACAATAGAATTGTAATCAATAGGAGGAAACAGAAATGAGTATCTACGATTATTCT
>JAGCBE010000042.1 GCA_017652345.1 Methanobrevibacter sp. | reverse complement strand
TTAAGGTAATATTATGCTTACAGTCTCAGCAGTAATCACTGCAGCTGGAAAAAATTCTAGAATGAGAAAAGACCAGGAAAACTTGAATATTCCCATACAAAATAAACTTACACTTCCATTAAATAATGGGAATTATTCCAGTACAATCATTGAAACTACAATTAACAATGTATTGAATACTGAAAATATCGATGAATGTATCGTTGTTCTTGGCCATTACTGTGAAGAAATATTACCTTTTATTAATAATATTCAAGATGATAGATTGAAAATTATTAAAAATGACCCTGTAACGGTAGGTCTTTCTGTTTCTTTATTGAATGGTCTTCAAAATATCAGTTCAGATATCGCTTTATGTGTTACTGGAGATCAACCTACTGTGAGCACTGAAACTTTTAATAATATTTTAAACACTCTTTTTAACTCAGAAAATCCTAGAAAAACCATTTCCATTCTTAGAAGACGAAAGACAGGAAAATTAGACACTGCAGAAGGATTAGGAATGCCTTTTGCTGCAGATAGAATGGAATTGATCAAATATCTAAAGGATAAGGATGATAATTTGAATCCTATCTTAAGGGAGATATTTGCAGATGGATTTGATTTTTATGGAGTTAAGGAGAATCATCCAAACGAATTAATCAATATAAATCATTACAGTGAATACGAAAGTATTTTATAAAATTTTATACTTATAATATAATATACATAAGGTGAAAATATGTCTTTTGAAAAAGAAATTAAATTAGTTGAAGAACTCTGTATGACTCCAGGTATTTCTGGACATGAAGAAAAGATTGCAGAGATTATTAAAAGAGAATTAAAAGATGTAGCTGATGATATTGAAACAGATTTAATGGGTAATGTAATAGCTACTAAAAAAGGTTCAGATAAAAAAGGACCTAAAGTAATGCTTGCAGCTCATATGGACGAAATTGGTTTAATGGTAAGGTATATTGACGATAACGGTTACATAAAATTCTCAACAATTGGTGGTATAAATGACCAAATGCTAATGAATCAAACCGTTGTAATTCACTCTAAAACTGGTGATTTAACTGGTGTAATCGGTTCCAAACCACCTCATGTCACTAAACCTGAAGAACGTAAGAAAGTTGTTCCTTACGACGAAATGTTTATTGACATTGGAGCAAAAGACAAGGAAGAAGCTGAAGGAATGGTTTCCATTGGAGATCCAATTACATTCAAATCCTGGTTTGAAGCATTCCCTAATAACTTGGTAATGTGTAAGGCATTGGACAATCGTCTTGGATGTTATGTAATGATGGAAGTTTTAAAAAGAGTAGACTCCAAAGCAACCGTTTATGGTGTTGGAACAACCCAAGAGGAAGTAGGATTGAAAGGTGCTAAAGTAACTTCCTACAAATTGAACCCGGATATGGCATTTGCACTTGACGTAACTTTATCTGGTGACCACCCTGGAATCAAACCTGAAGAAGCTCCTGTAGTCATTGGAAAAGGACCTGCTGTAATCATGATTGATGCAAGCGGTAGAGGAATCATCACTCCTAAAATCATTAGGGACTTATTGATTGGAACTGGAGAAAAAGAAGAGATTCCATTCCAGCTTGAAGTAAGTGATGGTGGTACTACTGACGGTTCAGCTATTCACCTTACAAGAGAAGGTATTCCAACTGGTGTTTTATCTGTTCCAACAAGATACATTCACACTACTGTTAGTGTAGCAAGCATGGAAGACGTTGAAAATACAATTAAATTGATTGTAGCTGCAATTAACAGTTTAGAATAGAATTAAATAATTTTTATTCTATTCTCTTTTTTTATTTTATTTTTAGATACTTTTTTTATTATT
>JAGCBE010000377.1 GCA_017652345.1 Methanobrevibacter sp. | reverse complement strand
TGGCGAGGGCTTCCATCACCTCGTCATACTCGCGGGCATCCAGAGCATCGAAACCGTTATACCAATTCATCATGTGGGGCACTTCCTTTCCTTTTTTCTGTAATCATTATAACACGTTTCAGGAGAAAAAGCAAGTTAAATATTTGTTAATTTCGGCCCCGGCCGCGTTTTTAACGCGGTTTTAACATTTGAATTTTATAAATTATATTCATTATAATTATGTCCAATAAACTGGTTCAAAATTGTGCCTTGCGTGCGTCCATTGGTTAGGCTGCTGTCAATAGTTAAGATACCTACGCGTCTTGTGTTACGAGTTGTAACGCGCCAATTATCCCAGTCATTTATAAATCTTTGACGATTATCGCAAACGCGGGTCGCATTTGTCCAAACTTTATAAGCGGTAGGAAAAACACTAATAATAATGTCATCTTGATTTGCGGTAAAAACTACATACAGTTTAGTCATTTTATTTTCCTCTCTCTTATTTCGTTGTACTCATTATATCATACTTAAAGCGGGTTGTCAATAAGTTTTATGTAAAGATACTGTAAACTTGCTGGCCGGCGCCGTTTTTAACTTGAAATTAACAAAACAAAAAGGCGGTGAAACCGCCTTAGCAATATGTCAAATTTGAACGCTTCCAACCAAAAATTGAAATTTGATTGTGCGCGCGGCCGATTGAAAGGGCTTCTTTTTTAATATCAACGCGGAAACTTTTATCAATGTAATAAATGCCATCCGCAAACCAAACTTCGTAATTCCCGCTATACTTTTTAATTGCGGGAATAACTTCGTTGATATTGGTCGTTTCAATTCCTTCAGTAGCAACTTGCCAACCGGATTTATAATTGATAATCTTTCCATTTTTAAGCGTTAGACCATCGTTATTAGTAAGCCTGCGAATCGTGCGAATGTTAATCATGGTTTCGTCCCTTTCCTTTTTCTGATTGTATTATAACACAAAGGCATAGGAAAAGCAAGTTAAGATTGTGTAAGAAGTCTTTCAACAATCTCTATAAAAGCGGCCATTTGTTCGTCACTATCGCCGTAATAATCTTTAACAAAAAGAGCTATAGTATATTCGTTTTCAAGGCCCCAGTTCTTAGTCGCATAATCTAACATTTCTTGACGTGTCATTTTATTGTTTTCCTTTCTTTCATTTCTTGATTATATTATACTATATCAAAGTTAATTTGTCAATACAAAATTATGTTAAGTTTTGGGAAAATTGGTTGCCGGCCGCAAACTTTACAATGCTTTAACAATTCAAAATGAAATTGGGATTTTATTAGTTATAATTAACTAACCGGGTCGGGTTGGGGTTGAAAATGAAATTATAAAAACCGCGTTTATTAAAACGCGGAAAAATAAAATTCAAATTGAAATTACGAATAAAGGTAAATAGGCCGCACTGTCCATTCTATGCCTGTACAGTAAGTGCGAAAATTTGCTGCGGACTTTGCTTCTTCTTCTGTTCGATAGTAAGAAAAACCTTGAAGATTGCCGCAAAAGATAGCATAACGAATCATACTATTATATCTCCTTCCTCTATCCAACGTATTGTAGTTGAATAATATCATCATCGTAAATAATTTCTGTATTATTGTTATTCATAATCGCTGTGGCAATATCACCGACTTGCCAATCTTCTACGCCCTCATATATCCATTCATTGCCATTAACATCTACAAGATAGATAATATCTTCACTTTCGTTAATCTCTACCACTTCAAATACTGCTGGATAAATATTGTTTGATTGAGTGTAAGCAATTCCGCATCCACCAATAATAACAAACATTGCTGCCACAATCGCAATCACTTGATTAACTTTCATTTTTATTTACCTACCCTTCCGCGCTTTCTTCGCGCTCATTGAATAAGACCGTTCATAAGCATTAACCGTTCTGTATTCTGTATATTCTTCAAAAGAAATTTCTTTGCCAAACATAATCATTCTTGTATGCTTTACACTCGGCATTTTCTTTCCCATGTCCATTGCTTCAATAAGATTATTAGCTTCAAAAGCAAAAGTAATAGGTGTGCTGTGACCATACCCGCAATGGCCACGATGGCAAGTAATCAAGAAATAACGCTTCATTTGAGTATCCTTCCTTTCCTTTCATCTGTATATAGTATAAGGCATAAAACCCTAAAAGTCAAGTTAAGAGTTTGTTAAATTGGCGCCCGGCATTTGTTTTAATAAACTTTTAACAATTATAAATAAAAATAAGCGGTTTTACCGCTTATTCATCAATTTCAATTCCTTCATCGTTAAAATAATTTGTATCATAACGCTTAACGCGGCATTTCCACCCATTTTTTACCATTTCATCACGATAGTTTAATGCTTCATCTTTATCATCAAAAGTTTCATCGCATTCATCCATATATCCATCATTCCCGTCTTTACTACAAAAAACAGTATATTCATAGTGATTGCTTTCTTCACAATCATAACCCCAATCGGCAACCTTTTCTCTCAACAGTTCATCGTACATCATTGTTTTTTCCTCCCTTTCATTTTCTAAGTATATTATACTCAATATCATATAAAAAGTCAAGTTAAGATTTTGTTAATTAAGCCGCCGGCCTTCTATTTTACATAAAGTTAAAACTGGCTTTTAAGCCAGTTTTACCGCATTCCTTATTGTGCTTTCAAGTGCCAATGTTGCATTTTCCCATTTGATTTGAAGTTTTTCGCCTGCGACTGTAATATCACCATCTTCGGTATAAATTGTTTGACTTTTCTTCCAAGTGATTCCATAATGTTCACTGACCCATTTTTCCCAACTGTCGCCCTTATTTCCTTTAATAGTATTGATAATTTCGGTAGTCCCAACCGCGATTGCTTTATTCTTCAATTTTGCTTTATCCCATTTATTGAGATTCAACCGAAGTTTATTTTTTCCGCCGCGTCCATTAGCTTCATTTGTTAATTCAACCCAGTTTTCAGAAAGCCGTTCTACAATTATCATATAGACTATTTTGCCGATTGCGAATCCAAGCACTGTCCTGTGCGCTGCCGTAGTTTCTTCATACATTTTCAAAAGTTCTTCCTTCATTGTGTTCAACCCCTTTCACTGTGTATAGTATAACATATTTAGGTGGCTAGGTCAAGTTAAACGTGTGTTAAGCCGCAGCGCTCAGCTTGCGACCTGTTCTATTCAGCTTGCTTCCAGCTTGCTTCCAGCTTCCAGCTTGCCTACGCGCATGCGTAGGCCCACACGCGCCTTACGTCATCCACGCGCCCTTGTCTCACTTCACCGCAGTAGCACTTTATCGCGCTGTCACTATACCACTGTACCACTTTACCACTGTGAAGTGCTACTACTTTACCATGGTAAAGCCTTTCACACTCTACCACTTTACTACGCGAAAGCACTTTCACGCTGTACCACTTTACCATCGTAAAGCCCTTCCCTCGCTTCGCTGATTCTTTCATGTTTCGCGCGTCCCTTCTTTTTCAATCCTCCCATATTTTACCATATTGCCGCGAAACGTCAAGGCGGCCGATTTTTACATGAGATTTTAACATGCCCAGGAAATGTTAAGATTCTGCTACATTAGCACTTTACCATGATAAAGCACTAACACTTTACCATAGTAAAGTGGCGCAGTATAATTGTATACAAAAACACAAGTATATATTTATACTTGTGTTTAGTAGGCGCGAAAAAACGTTTCCTATTATATAATATCGCGCATTATTTTGAATTGTTAAGAAATAGGTCAAAATGTTAAGAATCACTTTTTTCCCTTGCTATTCCGCAAAATATCGGTTATAATGAGACTGTCCTTGAAAGACAAGGGCAACACAAGACAACGCGCCGCGGCGAAAGCGGAGAAGGGAAGGACATCATGAAAAATTTCGTTACTATCGGCTGGAATGAAACGCTTTGCCTTGCCTATGAAGCTAATGCAATCATTGACGACTATTGTGATAAGTATTACACGAAAGAATACGCTATTTCGCGTCTGAATGGTATGAAGAAGCGCATTCATGAAATGGAACATGATATAAAGTTGTCTACTACTTGCGCGGCTTTGAGTTATTCCATGATTGATTATTCCATTAGTTTGATTGAAATGACGGAAACACGTTCTTATATCTTGCCTGTTGTTGTTGTCAAGGAATTGGACAAGCTGACGGAAATGAGCGGAGAGCATGCCGAATTTGAAGCATATAATACCTATGTCAAAGGGCTGTATGATAGTAGGCATGATTTAGATGATGAATGGATCGATAAATTTTTTTCCGCGCTATAAAGCGCGGAGAGTTACCCGAAAGAGAACATCAACGATTATTTGAAAGAGAGGGATTTATAATGAAAAAGTTGACCGCTATTGAAATGTTGAAACGTTACGAATTGACAAGCGCCGCCGTTAAAACCGCCCTTATCTATACAGTTGAAAAGCGCGTTTACATGTCGTTGCTTGACAGTTTGGAAGGGCTTCCCGTAAAAATCAATCAAAGAATTTCCGATGATGGCGAATATTACGAAACACTTCGTCTTGATTTGCGACAGATTGACTTGCTCCACCTTCGTGATAAAGGTGCCGCGTTGCTAGGTGCCGCAAAAGACTTTTTCAAGGAATGGGAAGATACAAAAAAAGAGACTAAAGAAAATCGCGGAAATTATGTTGAGCGAAAAATCATTGAACGTTATCACGGACAACAGGCGAAAGCAAGCGCGGCATATTATGAAAGCGGTGACGCGATAATAGCAGGGATGGAAGTACAGATAAAATATCAGGACGGTACACTTGCTAAGATTGATACAATCAGAAATCAATGGAATAAACAGAAAAAAAGAAAGGGCTGAAAAGCCCTTTTCTTTTTGTGTTCAATCGTTATATAATTATAACCATTGGGCCCTGTCAAATTTTTTCATGCTATGAATTAAAATATACAGTGATGTATATGTATGCAGGAATGTATAATTCAGGCTGATTT
>JAGCBE010000376.1 GCA_017652345.1 Methanobrevibacter sp. | reverse complement strand
TCAAACCTCCAGGTGTACCGTCAGTACCTGTTTCAAGAATAGCTAAATCCCCATTAAGTCTTGTCTGAAGTGATGGGATGAATTCATTGTTACCTTGCATGCCTTTCAGATTATGTTCGCAAGGGCTTATTCCTGCAGAATAGGCAATATGCTTTAAAAGAGTTGTGGTGGTGGTCTTTCCATTGGTTCCGCCAATGCACATTACAGGTTTTTCTGGTGTGAATAGCTTAAATATGTCTCCAAGCTCAATGACTTTAATGCCTTCATCTGAAGCTAACTTTAAAACCTTAGCGTTTTTAGGCATGCTTGGAGGTGGAACGATAAAATCGATTTTCTTGAAGAATTCTTCAGGATGCCCTCCAAAGAATATTTCAATGTCATAGCCTTCAAATGAGGAGTAGAACCTGCAGTCTTCCTTAGATGAAATATCTGTTCCAACAACAGAATATCCTCTATCCATAAGGATTCTTGCAACCAAGTTTCCTACGACTCCACAAACACCAATTACACCAAAGGTTTTATTTTCTAAATCTAATGAAGCCAATTCTTCATCAGACATAGAAGAGAGCTCTAAACTATTCAATTTAACACCTTCATGATAAAAGATAAGAATTAGTAAAAAAAGAAAAATAAAAGATATGAAAAAATTAAAGATTAATTAATTTTTTCTGTAACTACTGGTATTTCTTGCATCCTTCTTCCAAACCATTCACTATTTTTTCCATGATTCCTTCTGGATCCTGCATCAATTGAGGTCCTAAGTGAAGGATTGTGTCTCCTGGCTTGGAATATTTGATAGCTAACTCTGCACCTTCTTCCATAGTTCCTGCAATGACTTTAACTGCATCAGAGTCAACTGCAGCATCAAGCAATTCCTGTGCAGGTTCAAGGTCTACCCTTTGATAAACTTCATTGAAACCGGTAGCTACCATTACATCAGCATATTTGCCCATTAGCTTACCTGTTTCCTTCTTATCCCTATAGGTTGAAGTGTCGAAGTTATCAAGCAATAGAACAAGGCTTCTGTCACCAAGGAAATCAAGTGCAGCGGTAATACCTTCTATAAGGTAGGAAGCGTCAATGTAAACTTCCCTTCCATTGTAATCTCCAATGTATTCCATATGTACAGAAAGGCCTTTGAAGTTTGCAAGACCTTGCTTGATGATTTCTACAGGCAAGCCGTAAGCCATTGAAATAGCTGTTGCTGCAACTGCATTCTCATAGTAGTAGCTCATCATATGGAATTCAGATTGGAAACTGCCTTTTTTAAGCTCATTTGATTTGTTTCTGAATTTATAAGCAATATCAATAGCGCCTTTTGCACTATCACCAATAAAATTACATACTTGACCTTCTCCAATAGCAACCTCTTCAAAGTTTGCTACCTTATCGAAGTATTCGGATTTTTTGGATGGATCATATCCAGGCAAATCCTTAACCATTGCGTAAAAGATTGCATCAGGTCTTGCTTCTTTTACAGTGTCTTTACAATGAATGCTTGTAATGAAGTTTTCACTATTCTTGGCAATGAACATTTTCCTTTGGGTATAACGTTCCATTGAACCTCCGAATTCAGACAAGTGCTCTTCATAGATATTGAGCAATGCACCAACTTTAAGCTTAAGCTCTGCCATCAATCCTGCAGTACCGTGAGGAAGTTCCAATACAGCAATATCTGACTTTTCAGGAATTCCTTTAATGATTCCATCTACGATGACTTCACTAACGAGGTTTTGGGTCATTGATGAACAGATCCAAACTTGATAACCTGCAGTTCTGAAGATTTCAGTAACCATATGGGTGGTACTGGTTTTACCTACACTGCCTGTAATTCCAATGATGTCAATGTCAATGAAGCTGTCTGCCAATCTTCCAAAATCATCGTTGGAAAATACATTGAGATTTGCTTCTTTGACTATTTTATAAGCTGGAGCATTTTCAGGAACGGTTGGAGATAAGTAAACTGTATCAATTCCATCAAGATTTGGTTCAAATACACCTAAATCTAATTCTACTCCTTCACTTTCCATAAGTCTTAAAGTCTTTTGAACATCCATATGGAAATCTTCTATATTCTTGGGATCGGTTATCTTTACCGTGTGGCCAGCATAATTTAATAATCTTGCAACAGGACGACCTGCATTTCCTGCTCCTACAACAATAACATTCATTGATTAAGCCTCCAAAAAGGTTTATGTAATTTTATTAGAATTTTTTAAGTTTTAATTTAAATTTTGAATCAGAAATGATTCATAAATTTATATGATATTATTTATAATTCTTATATAACTTAAAGTTTATTAAAAAAATTAGGTAAAATAGGAAAAAATTAATTAAAAAATAGTTATGAATAAAATTAAAAATAAAAATAGTAACTAATGAAAAAAATAAGAAAAATAAAAAGAAAAAATAGGTTTATTCAAAGTCAATAAGGTTTTCTATATCATTGTAGATGACTTTCAATCCGCACATTGAAGGGACATAATTAGCTGCCTTTGCGGAATTGACACCAATGACTTCATAGCCCATCTGTTCTATTGGAGCAACTACCATACAAGTGTCACAGCAGATCTTTCCTCCAGCTTGCTCAATGGCATCAAGATAACCTAAACGTTTAGCAGCTTCCTTGATGTTGATTGAAGTGCAAACCCAAAGCTCATTTTTGATCTTTTTGCCTTTGACTATTTCAGCTACCTCTTTTACCTCTTCAAGAGATGCATGAGGACATCCTAAACAGACCAAATCTGCATAGCCTTCAGCTGTTGAGAGCTTTTCTCTTGTATTGACTATGTCTTCCTTAGTGATTGTAATCTTATCATCAGCATTAGCGATATCAGCAGACTTGTATTCTGGAGTGATGTCTTCCACATGATACAATGCCACTGCACCGGAAGATGCAAGCGCCGCACCAAGAGCTTTCAGATTGCCGTTTTCAACTTGATAAGATTTGTTCTGCATCTTGAAATAAGGAACTCCATCCTTAACAACTTGACCTACTGCATAACCTAAAGCACCGAAATCAGCCCTTTCAAGTTCGCATTCAACATCCACAATCAAATTAGCGGTTCTGTTTTCATCTAAGTGGAATCCGTATAAAGGAGTCTTTCCTACAATAGCTGCAGCTAATGCTCCAGGACCTCCTTCACGATTGGTTCTTGCACCGATTACAGAGTTAACATAAGCTACTGCAGAAGATTCAGACCAAGAAACATGGTCGCCGAATCTTGGAACATTTCCAATCAAATAAGGAGTGCATGTGCAAGTTGTGCTTATTCCAAGAGCACCGTAAGCATTGCAGATATCCACTTGCTTCTTAGCAAACTCTGGAGGGAATCCGAAATCCTCCCAATTGTCAAGATCAGTTCCTGCAGGGTTAAGTGTTGCAGATATTGTTGCAATACCGCTTTTATCGCTTATTGTACCGTTTTCATTGTAAATGATTTCAGCAGTTCTAGCCAAGTCTTCAAGGTATTCAAGACCTGCTTGACCAATGGTCTTATAGGATACTCCAGACACTTGAGCAGACTTGATGTCAACAAACTTTTCTGCACCGTAAATGTCTCCTAAAGCAATTAATATATCCATACTCTTTCTAATGGTCTCTCCATATTCACCATTAGCCATCTTTTCTTCTTCTTTAGTTAAAAACATGATAATCACTAAAATTGGACTTTTATAAAATCTCTCTATTGATAGTTATAATTTTATTCATTTGAATATTTATACTTAAATATTAATTAAAAAGCAAATAAAAAAAGAGAAAAAAAATAAAAATAAATGAAATAGAAAAAGAGTGAAATAAAAAAATAGTGAAATAGGAAACTAAGCTGATTTAAAGTATTCCTAATTTTTTAGCAGTGCTGTAATTTACTTTTCCAGTGACTTTTAGTCCTTTTGCCTTTTGGAACTCTTTAACTGATCTTACTGTACAAACGCCATAGATTCCATCAACTTTCAAGTAATGCTTTTTAAAAGTGAGATAGTAACCATTCCTTTTTAGGGCTCTCTGTATTTTCTTTACAGTTAACTTATCTTTACTGCCTTTTTTTATGGTTTTGAAAGTGAATTTCAGTTTAATTTTTTTGCTGGCTTTAATATAATGATCATCACCAGCATAACTAATTACTGCTGTAAAAGTGCCCATCTTCTTGAATCCATCAAGCTTGAAAGTTGCCTTTCCTTTGCTATTGGTTTTGGAAACATAAGTTTT
>JAGCBE010000006.1 GCA_017652345.1 Methanobrevibacter sp. | reverse complement strand
TTAACTATTTCAGCTCGCCTTTTCCATTCTCCTTTGTGACCTTGACCAAATATATCAGGATAAGAATGTAATAATTCATGAACTACTACCTCAAGAATGTCTTGAGGATTGACAATATCTCGATTGATAGCTATTGTGTAAAAATCCTTAGAGATTTTTTTACAATAGCCATTACGAGTTCTACCTCTATTGCTTACAAAAGAAATTGTTTGAGAGATAGGCCATAAATCGTCTACCTTTTTATAACCTTCTCTCATAACATCCGCTACTTGTTTAGGAATAGATTTGTCAATATGGAAACTCATTGCTTCACTTCCTTTCTTTTACCAATTATATCCTTCAATATCGTTTACATAACCAAATTGTTCAAAAGTATAACCTTTTTCTTGGAGATAACTTTGCATTTCTTCAAAATCGCTTCTGAAGCTAGGGTCATCATTTTCAAGCATTTGATTTTTGTAAGCTATCGCATTATGGATTTCTTCAGCTGGAGCATCTGTTTGAACTAAATAATTAGTTTCAGAATCATATAGATTAATGATTCTGGTTTCTGGCTCATTTTTATATTTAAGAGCCAACTGTGCAATCTCTTGTTTTGGAGTCCAGCCAAAAATGAAATAATTTCCTTTAATTAATGCTTCTAAATCTTGGATAACTTTTTCTTTGTTCATATTTTCCTCCTTATTTTTCATCATCCCAAACTACACTATTGTAAGAACATCCTTCATAATCTGTATAAACATGATATGCAATTGTAGCATGTTCTTCAAAATCTTTCTTCATTTCATCCCAAAGTTCTTGAACTCTTTGACGCCCGTTTTTAATACCTAATTTTTCTAATCTATCCCAATCAAAATCGTTAGGACGACGATTATCAACATACCAAGAAGACTTAATTGCTTCAAAGTAATCATTTCCATAAGCAAGACAAGAAAGCATAAATTCTCTAATGTCTAGTTCTTCAGAAATAATTTGTTGTTCTAAAGTCAAAGTAGGAGGATTTCCGTTCTCCCACTTTGGCAAACTTGCTCTTAATTCATTAATTTGTTTTTCAGTCATACTATTCTCCTGTAACGTAGTCTTTGTAATATTGGTTAGCTTCTTCCAAATTGTTGAATATTAATACATCTGTATAATCATTGTCTTGATCATGAATAAATACCATTACTTTATCAGTATTTTGATATTCACGAATGGCAGACCAGACAGCAAAATATAAGCGTACTAAATCTTGGTCATCAATATAGAAATTATCACTTGTTACTTCTTCACCTTTATAGTTAGTTCTTTTTTCAGACCAATCTTCATCTAAGAAAGTTCTGTAATTAGCCATTTCTGAATTTACAAGCCAATTTCCTTTTGTAACAAACATACAATCTAGAATTTGATATACCATTCCACGTTGAAAGTCTGCAGCAAAATTAGACCATTTTTCATCAGCAACCTTATATTTCATAGTGTTACTGATCCAATAATCTTTTGTTTTGAAGTCAACAGCACCCCATCTACCCCAAGGGCATCCAGGATAAGTATTTAATTCTTCACACTTAGCAGCAATACGTTTAGCAGCAAGAAATTCTTTTCTTTTTTTCATAAAATACACCTCCTTAATTATTTGCTCTACGTTTTTCTAATAATTCTCTATTAAAAGAAGTATCTAAGATATTTCCTTTAATGCAACTTCCATAACTATCTTCCAAGTCTTTATTTGTAACTTTTAAAAACTTGTAGCCATCTCTTTTTGCTTGTTTAACAGCGTCTAAATCTGAATCAAAAGTTCCCATTTCATCTATCTTAGCGATATATTCAAAATCATCTTCATCATCTTGAAACACTCCATAGCCATGTTTAACTTCAAAGTCATTCCAGCCATTTTCTTTACCTATTCTTTGCTGTTTTTTGGTTGGTCTAATATCCATTAAATGCTTATCAAGATAGCCAGTAGGAATATTATCATATAAGAACTTTAACAAATATTTAAATCTCCATCTTGGAACATCAATAATTTGATTTTGTTCTTCTATTTTAATATTAACAAATTCTACTGATTTTGTTGTTTTTTCTAAATCAGCAATTTTATTAAGTACTATTCCTACAGCAATTGTTATTCTATCAAAAACACTAATTTTATTTTCTTCTTCTAAAGAATAACTTTCATCAAACAATAATTTGCCTTTAGTTTCATCTTCATGCCAAGCAGCATAATAGTCATCATAAGCACGAACAACAACTGAATCAAAATTGTGACTATAAACATTTACATAAAACATATTTCCACCTCCTATTTTACTTCCCAATCTTAATAATATTCTCAAACTTTACATTATAGACAGCAGAAGCATGAGATTCCATTTTCTTTTCTCCAACGATAGAGATAGCTTCTTCTTTTGTAATTAACTTATTACCTTTATAATAACGAGTCGCAATTACATCAGCTCCACTATCTGGATGTTCAGGAGTACAAGAACTAATTCGAAGATAATAATTAGGACCATCAATTACTTCTCCTGTTTTCTTATCAACCTTTGTATGTTCAATAACAAGGTTTTCTAATCCTTTTACATAATGACCCCAAGGTAATTTACCTATTTCTTTGTCTTTGTTGATTTTCATATGAGAATAATCAACGCCTAAACGAATTTTCATATCTGTTTCTTTACGAACTCCTTCACCTAAATCTTTTTCTTTAGTGAAGTTAATGTAACGGCCTTTCTTAGCCTCTCTGATTTTCTGAATAATTTCTTTGTTTGTCATAGTTTTTTCTCCTTTCTATTTTATTAAACTATTATAAACTTCTACAGCTTCAGCAACTGTTTCACCATTATAACCTAAATATTCCATTTGAAATTGATTAGTAGTTTTAAATGGAAGACATATTCCTTTATCTTTTGATTCCATTGATATAATACGTTTAATCTTTTTAGCAAACCATTTACGAATCTCTTGATCTGTCATTTTAAGATAAGGATTCCAAATAGTTCTGTTCCACATGCATGATTTATCTAAATGTCTTTTTGAGACACGAATCTCAACT
>JAGCBE010000041.1 GCA_017652345.1 Methanobrevibacter sp. | reverse complement strand
TAATGATTTTGATCATTCAATCATCATCATAATCAAATATGCTAAAGTCCATACCTTTTGAAAAGCTTTGGTCGATAAGGTGTGCAATGAATTCCTCAAATGAAACTTCCTTATCTTCACTTAAGATGTCCGCTTCATCTGGAAACATTTCTGGATTTAAAGTGAAACTGAGTTCTTCTTGATTTTGAGTGAGAATCTTTATAAAATCCTCTACAGAAATCTCACGGGACTCCCCAGGTTTCATATCAAAGAGCTCTAAAACTGAATTTTCATCATTGATTTCGAATTCAATCTCATTCGGAACTTCAACAATA
This sequence comes from Methanobrevibacter sp., assembly GCA_017652345.1. Next base: position 1,727 of record JAGCBE010000041.1, on the reverse strand, counting down.
TCCCCTTCCAATACTGGCCCATTGAAAACCTTTTCCAAATCAGTATCATCAATCACATCAAAGCTTTGATTCTCAATGAATGGATTTTCAAATCTGAGATTGACTTCATCATCACCGGACAAGTCCAAATGAACTTCCTCATCTTCAAAAGCACCAATCTGTTCATAGAAATGTTGGAACAAAACCATTTCCACTTCATCAACAATGCTTGAAATGTTCTTTACATCTCTCCAATCTTGAGAGTTAATTACAAATGCACAGAAGTCATCAATAGCTGAAATGACAGATTTATATCTGTTTAAGTCTTTTTTAGATAATCTGTTGCATTCAATTAAAGTATTTATTCTAGCTGTTTCACTTACCAATCTCTTAATCCAAATCAATTGCACTAAACCAAAATCATTCATTAAAACACCTCATAGATGAAAATTCATTCGACAACAAAATACGTTAAATTATCCCAACAAATCATCATAGGTAAAAAATGCAAACAAAATACAAAGGCACAACATGAGTTGATATTATGAACAAACGAAATATAGGAGTGATTTAATATGATGAAATTCTACTATGATGATTTATTGGTGTAATCAACCACGATCATAGATTCATACCCCTTCATTGAATCTACAATCAGGAATTCAAGCATGAGATGGACTCATTTAAGCATGCATTGAAAACTTTTAGAACATGTGGTTGACATGGTAACAATTATATAAACTTGGTTGCATATAAAGATTTCTGATTTCTATAAAAAAGATGAAATTTAAGTAAAAATAATAATGAGAATTAAAAAAAATAAGAAAAATTGAAAAATTGATTAAAAAAAGTAAAAAAAGAGAATTTAATAAAATGAAATAAAAAGAGTTTTGATCAAACTTTTGCGAGCGAAGCGAGTAAAAGTTTGGGCGTTACATATGCGCATCATCTAAAATGTGATGACATTCACAATCGCACTCTTTTGATAAGTCCTTAATTGTATCAAGCAATAAGTTAATCAATTCCCCTTTCTTTTGAGCCATAATGTCAAGGACTTCTTTTGTATCTAATTTAGTAGGGGAAATTGATGTGGAATAATTGGAAACAACAGCTATAGGAGCATAACACATTTCCTTTTCCCTTGCAAGAACCGCTTCAGGCAATGTAGTCATACCAACAATTGCTCCTCCCAATATGCTAAACATCTTTATTTCAGCAGGAGTTTCAAACCTTGGCCCTTCTGTACAGACAATGGTTCCTCCATCAACTACCTTTCCATCAACACATCCAGAATTGTCTAAAATGGCTTTTCTCAACCTATTGCAGAAAGGTTCAGTCATGTCAATGTGAATAACCTCATTGTCATAAAATGTTCTGTCCCTATTTACAGTGAAATCCAAAAAGTCATCTGGGAGAACAATTGATCCTGGACCAATATCCAAATCAAGTGAACCTACAGCATTTGTAGCCATGATCTGAGTGACACCTATCTCCTTAAGTGCCATAATGTTTGCCTTAAAATTGATTTTATGTGGAGGACAAGTGTGACCTGCAGAGTGTCTTGGCAAGAAAGCAACTGTCTTATCCCCAATGCTTAAAAGGGAAACCTCAACAGAACCGTATTCTGTCTCAACAATCTTCTTTTCAATTGAATCTGCCAATTCACCTATTTCCTCTACGCCACTTCCACCAATAATTCCAATCATATGATAACCTCGATATCAGTAGCTTATCCTTTTGTAACTGCT
>JAGCBE010000375.1 GCA_017652345.1 Methanobrevibacter sp. | reverse complement strand
TAAAAATTTGACAGAAAAATATTTTCGATTATAATTATAGCAACAAATAGAAGTGTAGAGGGAGTGAACCTCGCTAAAGAAACACCCTCTATCCTCTACACTCATGTAGAGAATACACTTCCATTTGTGGATGTCAAGACATTTTGACTTGATGCCAGAAGTTTTATTCTCTATTTTTATTATCATGAAAAAACTCGCTAAAGTTTTTGTCAGTTTTTCTCCAAAACTGAAAATTATTTTACTTGCTACAGTAATGATCGTAGCAATACTACTGTATAATACTACTGCTATATCAGTAGTACATGCTAACCAAGAAAGGAATATGCAAAAAAAACTGGATGAAATCCAGTCACTATCGTCTGAACGAGAAAGAATAGACGAAATTTATCTTCAGAATGAAAAACAGATTGGAGAGCTCAAAGAAAAGAATGTAGAAATCAAAACGCAACAAGCAGAACTAGCAAATCAGGCAAAAGAAAAAAGAATTGAATTTGTGCAGGAATATGGATGTGGAATAATGACTGGACGATGTGACTATCTGAAAGTAGAAGTACCTCAGAAAATTGAATTTAGAACTAACTCAGAATGAAAAGCTAAGGCTCTACCAAACGTAGAGCCAACGCTGGAAGCATTTGCAAAGGCGTATGGATTAGATCCACAGGATTTCGTGGATGCTGGTAAGAAGTATAATATCAAACCTGAAGTGATACTATGTATAGCACGAGCTGATACTGATCTATGAAAAGCTATGAAAAGTAAAAACAATATAGGAAATGTAGGAAATAATGATAGATGAGATACGAGAGAATTTGAAACAATAAGAGATGGAATATTTGAGATAGGGAAAGCACTAAATAATAAATATCTAGGAAATAAACAATGGATACAGGATCTGAGCAGATATGGAAACTGTGAAAATGATTGTCAGTATATCTATGCAAGTAGCACGGAGAACTGGGGAGAATAATGTAATGAATTGTCTAAACTTTTTGTACTGAAATATCTAATAGTAAATACCAGTCAAGAATTACCAATTTCATATAAAATATCTCGAAATTGGTAATTTTTGATTTTGTAAAAAAATAGTTTATAAGGCAGGTAGAAATAAGATTTATATTTTCAAGTAATCAGATGCTAAAAACTATTACATTAGATGGAACATGGCAACAAATAAAGATAGATCGTCTAGGAGTAGATACTACAAATATGGCTAGTGATATAACTCCTGAAGATAATGCTAATAAGATATCTGATAGTTATGGACAACTAAAAGTAGGAATATGTATAGCTACAGATCCACACAATACTGACATGGTATATATAGCAGAATGGGAAAATGCTGATACTGAAGACTGTATAGCATTGTGAGTGGGTGGATACTTGGAAAGACCATACACTGATGTAAAAGCATTGAATGAGCTATGGGTAATGTGAAAAGCATGAGATATAGTACTGATACAAGCTCTTTAGATCTTAAAATATAAAGATGGGAAAATCTATATTTCACAGAGATAACCTACTGAAAAGAAAAGAGAGAATAAGGAGAAAAAAATATATCTATATTGCTTTTGCTATAATAATAGCAGTGGCAGTATTTATGCTAGCAGTATCTAGCGTACACTAATACCGTAGGACGGTATAAATTTAGATCGAGATTTTATATACTATGCTATACGTATATGTCAAAGAAAATCGCATCTATGCTAAAAGAGAAGAAAGAGCTCATTATCCATGATGTATGGAGATTATATGCGATTATAAAAAAACGGATATGCTGATACGAGAAGACAACGCCGTCAAGCTCTACTCAGAAAGTAAACAATATAGGAAAGACAAAAAAATTGACTCGCTTGAGGAAGAAAATAAACGCCTCAGGAAACAAAATAAATATCTGAAAGTGCTGGCAGAAAGAGAAATCAAAAGAAAACTCAGGAAGAAAGAAGAAGATAAAATAACTGATTTCGATAGACAAAAATATTTTAGTTTGTATGGAAAATAGTCATGAAACTATGGGATGAAATTTATATGGATTGGAATGGAGAAAAAATCCAATGAGAAATAGCTATGGACGAGAAAGACCATAAAGTTTTAATTTTCGAGAAAAAAGCAGACGCAGATATCGATATCAGACCAAAGATAGTAAAGGTAAATGATGGAGAGGAAGAAGTAATAAAAAATATTCAGGAACTCCATCTGAAGAAATGAGATTCTATCAAATATGAGTTTAAGATCCATTTAGTTGCTGAGTAATAAGAAAATGTTTGAAGACTACAAATCAAATGAGATAGGAAAAGAATACTACAAAGGTACTGACTACTATCTAATAGGGAACTATGTACTAAGAATAATTACAAGTGGTACTCTTTATATCAATAACCAAGAACTGCTATGGAACAGACTTCCAAGATAAATGATATTAAGTTATTAGAAGATAGTCTAATTAATCGTCCATGTGAAAAACACGATGAAGATCATATAGCTCTACGATCTAGTATGAGAATTTTATTGGTAATAGTAAAAAAATTGGAAGCACTAATTGGATGAAATGATGTAATAAGAAGTGAAGAATGAGAATCTCTAGCTGATATGAATAAAAGAATAATAGATAACAATAATAATATAAAAATCCTAAGTAACAACATAAAGAATCTATGACAAATAATATCATATATGTGAGAAACATATCCTAAGATATCTACTATGCAAAAACAAGCTCTAATCACTAATGGAGAGAATGTAATCGATACTGTAGAATTGGAAAGCTGAAGATATCTCATGGTAAAAAATATTACTCCATCAGATTGGAATGAATTTGCAAAATTGGATAGAACATTTAGCTGGGAAGTAATAGAAGTGACTGACTGAAAATATGATGTGAAAGTAGATCTATGAACTAATACACAGTGAGAAACTGCTACAATGACAGTAAATATCGATTTACTTTTTGTGAAATACTAAGATGAATAAAAGTTTTACTATTATAAATCCATGACTAGAAGCACTGACTGCTGGAGATGGTATATCTGCTGACGATCTAAAAGATAGAATTATTAGTGTGGTACTACGTGACGAAAATAATCTGCTAATACTAAACTGAAATAATGAGCTATATGTAGATCTACAACTAGAAGACTGAATCACTCCAAGTGATACTTTACCTGTAGGAGTGACAACAGGTAGAGTACTTCAAGCAGACTGATGGATAGCAACGTGAACTATGCTATGCTTCAAAACTACTAGCTGAGATTATGTATGCTGGATATATGGTGACGATGGAAAACTATATGTAGATAATGGTACAGGAACATTCAAACAGATATATCTAAAATCTGAAGTAGATGCACTATTACAAGAAAAACAAGACCAACACATACCTATAACTGTTTCATTGACAGTAGCTGGATGGAGTAATAATACTCAGACAGTGACTGCTACTGGAGTGACTGCAAATAGTACAGTAATAGTAAGTCCTACTCCTGCTAGTATGTGAGATTATTCAGATGCAAAAATATACTGCTCTGCTCAATGAGCTGACAGTTTAACTTTTACATGTACTGGAGTACCTGCAAACGCAGTAGATGTAAACATAGTAGTATTAAATTAATTTAATTCTAAAATAGATAATAATGACAGCAATAGATCCATGACAAAGTCCATTTAGAGCCTGAGCTGGAATAGACATAGTAAATAGAGTCATTTCAGTTTTGCTAAGGGAAGAAAATAATCTGATTATGGTAAACAATGACAATGAACTATATACAGATTTACAATTGGTAGCTGGAATAGCTCCTAGTGACGACTTTCCTGTATGAGTGACTGTAGGAAAAATACTAGAAAGTGACTGATGGGAACAAAGTGGAATGTTGCTAAACTGGAAAACTACAAGTGGAGATTATGCTAGATGGATATACTGAGTAGATGGAGAAATTTATTTTGACTGAGGTACAGGAGAACGAAAACAAGTGTACTATGCAGAAGAAGTAGATGATCTATTTCAACAACTTAGAGATGAATTACATGCAGTGGCATTTAGTGGAGATTATTATGATCTAGAAAATAAACCAGTAATAATATCTGCTACAGAACCTGCTAATCCTGTGGAATGAATGATATGGTATGATACAACTAATGATGCTCTAAAAAATCATAACGGAACTGGATGGATAATAATGGCTACAAAACCATATGTAGATAGTAAAGTTTCAGATACTGCATATGATAATAATTGGGATGGAGAAACTGATACAGCACCGTCTAAAAACGCAGTTTATGACAAAATAAACAGCATAGATGAATTGATACCTAATGAAGCTACAAGCTCTAATCAATTAGCTGATAAAAATTACGTAAACAATAAAATATCTGATACAACATATGGAAATAGTTGGGATGGAGAAACTGATACAGCACCATCTAAAAATGCAGTTTATGATAAAATAAATAGTATAGATTGATTAATACCTAGTGAAGCTAGTACAACTAATCAGCTAGCAGATAAAAACTATGTGGATAATAAAGTATCAAATACAGCATATGGAAATGGCTGGGATGGGGAAGATACAACAGCACCAAGTCAGAATGCAGTATACGATAAAATCTCTGACATGGATAATACAATAGCTGGTAAACAAGATACATTAGTGAGTGGTACAAATATAAAAACAATTAATAATACTTCAGTATTATGAAGTGGAAATATAGATACTAATCAGGTATCAGATAATGCTTATAGTAATTCATGGGATGGAGTGACTGATACAGCACCATCTAAAAACGCAGTTTATGATAAGATAAATAGCATAGACTGACTCATACCTAGTGAAGCTACAAGCTCTAATCAATTAGCTGATAAAAATTACGTAAACGATAGTATCAATAGTGTGACAGCATACTATATTACAAAAAATGCTCAATGAGATGCTTTTGCTACATATGCTGAACTATCTAGTGCTACAACTTTTTATAGTGGATGAGTAGCAAGAACTCCTACAAGAAATGACTACTGTATAGTATTATCAGACGAGAATCACAGTAATGAAGTGACAAGATATAGTTATCAATGAGCTCAATGGGAATACCAATATACAGTAAATGAAAGTCCAATGTCACAAGCTCAATTGGACGCTCTAAACTCTGGAATTACAAGTACAAAAGTCTGACAATATGATACAGCAGTGAGTACAATAGCAGGATATGGAAATGTAGTGACTCATAATACTTCAGAATTTGCTACAAGTACTCAATGAGCAAAAGCAGACACAGCAATACAGCCATTGGATAATATATCAGAACTAACAAATAATGTATGATTTATAACAAGTGCGTCATTACCTACAAAAGTATCAGATCTGATAAATGATATATGATTTATTACAGGAATAACAAGTACTGATGTAGTAAATGCACTATGATATACTCCATACAACGCAAATAATCCAAACTGATTCATAACTGGAATTACAAGTAATGATGTGACAACAGCATTAGGATATACTCCATATAATTCTAGTAATCCTAGTGGATATGTGACAGCAAGTATCATAAACGATACAGCATACGGAAATGGATGGAACTGAGATACAACTCACGCACCTACTAAAAACGCAGTGTATGACAAGATTAATGATATGGATACTGCGATTAATGGTAAACAAGCAACATTGGTAAATCAGACTAATATAAAATCTGTAAATGGTAATTCACTATTATGAAATGGTAACTTAGTATTACACTCTGGTACAACAGCAAGTCTGACAGTAGCTGGATGGAGTAGTAATACTCAGACTGTAACAGTATCATGAGTGACAGCTAGTAATTATGTGATAGTAAGTCCTGCACCTGCTAGTCTACAAGACTATACAGACTCTAAAATATACTGCTCTGCTCAATGAAGTAATAGTCTGACTTTTACATGTGATAGCGTGCCTAGTAGTGCTATTACAGTAAATATAATGATACTTAATTAGTTTTATTCTTAAAAATATATAAAGATGGGAATATTAAATATGGTATATGGTGGCTGACAATCATATAAGACATATACAGAATTAAAAGCTATGACACTAGCAGACGCACTAGCTGAACTGAATACTGATGCACAATGATATTATGACAACCTTAATGGTAATTGACATATAATATGAATCTGAATAGCAAATGACGATAAAACTACTTATCAATGTTGGGATGTAAGTCCTATTATATATTGGAATTGAAGCTGGAGAAATGGAGAAATAATAATAGCAAAGATTAAAACTGATAGTAGTGGTAACCTTATGATACCTAAGGCTTGATACACTACTTGATGAAGTCAAGCTAATTCTTATAATTTATGGATAAGTTACGATTGATGAAACGAAACACAATATAGTTGAGCATGAAGTTCAAGCACATTAAGTATAACAATAGCAACTTGATTGACGCCAAATAGCGACCATACAATAGTAATTAGACCAAATTCAGAAAGTTATGGATGGGCAAGATTTTTTGGATTTTATAATAGTGGAGTACAAACATTATTAACAGAAATTATATATGATTGAAGTTATAAATGATATAGTAGCAGTTCAACAGATACTTGAAATTATTTTAAGCAATATCAATACAGTTGATGTACAGCACTGACATCAGCATTAGAAGAAGTGATTCCAAGTTCAGTTACAAGTATTGGAAATTATTTTAGATGACATCAATATTATTGATGTACATGATTAACAAAAACATCAGAGGAAATAATTCCAAGTTCAGTTACAAGTATTTCGATTTGTTTTAGGGAATATCAATATTCTTGATGTACAAGTTTAATCACAGCACAACAAGAAGTTTTGCCAAATTCTGTTACGAGCATATGACAAAGTTTTAGAAGATATCAATATTATTGATGTACAAGTTTAGTTAAAGCTTCTGAAGAAGTATTTCCAAATTCAGTAGAAAGTGTTTCAAGCTATTTTAGATGACATCAATATTTTTGATGTACAAGTTTAGTTAGAGCCCCTAAAGAAACATTTTCAACTTTAGTAACAAATGTTGGTACAAGTTTTAGGGAATATCAATATTCTTGATGTACATCATTAAATGAAATTGAATGATGGAATAATTTTAACATATCTACAGTAAGTAGTGGTAATATTAGAATACAACAATTTAGGAATATAGCAGATAATACAATAGTTAAAGTTTTTGGAGATGTGTGAAGTGCTCCAACAGCATCAAATTCATTAGATAATAGTAAAGTTCTTGCAGTAAGAGTTCCTACTGCTTACTTAAATAATTACAAAGACTCTACGTTAAATCCTTGGGTAAATATAACAGATAGTAAATTTGTATGATACTAATCAGACTTTTATCTCTAAAACATATAAAAGATGAAATTCCGAAGCAATATGAGTATAACTAAATTAGTATTTCTACTAATGATCGTGTGTCTATGTGTATTCACTGGATACTATGTATTCAGTGATACGGAGGACAAAACATGAGTGATCGTAGCATTCCTATCTATTGCTCTAACTATTACTAATTACTATTTCAAAGATAAGAATAGTAAAGAGTATCCTGATTCTTTAGTAAAAAAAGATTTAGATCCTGATAAAACAGAATAATGGAAAGCCGACTAGATTACATCTTTACTCCATCTACACTGATTAGTGTAGTTTCTGCTATCGTAGCATGTGCAGTAGCATGGACAAGTCAGAAAACTAGATTGGATAATGTAGAAAAAGATATGAAAGAGCTTCAGGGATATGAATTGCATATAAAAATAGCTGAGATGCAAAAAGATATACAGTACATGAGAGAAATGTTCGATAAATTTTTAGAGAATAAAAGATAATGAAAAAAGAGCATGAATACAACAAACACCATCGATGTCCTGACAGTAGATTTTGAGCCACGAATGATCTAAACGTGGAAATGATAAAATATACTACGCATCAGGCTATCCATACATTATTTAGCAATATGATATTTCCAGAGCAGGTAGAGAATCTGACTAGCAGAACTGCAAAGGTTCTCTTACCTGAGATACAGAGAGAACTACAAGAGCGACTGAGTATCAGAGATATACATGATCCAACTCAGTGGTACAAGGAAGAAGCTCTACGGTTACCAAAAAGATTTAGAAAATAAAATTTACCTATCATGATCAAAACAAGAACTCCATGCGAGGTATACACAAGAGTGATGTGATACATCCGTCCAGTATCTCACTACAATCCATGAAAGAAATCTGAATTTTATGGAAGAAAATATTTTGAGGAGAAGAAAGTAGATAATTCTGATTTTATAAGAAAATACTCAAATGCTGAACAGCACAAAGATTAGTATGTGATTTGGATTATG
>JAGCBE010000374.1 GCA_017652345.1 Methanobrevibacter sp. | reverse complement strand
TTGATTGCACCTGGATGCGAGTTCCAAAAGTTCTATGACGAAGATGGAGACACTTCCGTATGGAGATGCATAAAACAGCCATTCTATGATAATCTTGAAGAAGAAGATGATGTGGAATAAACCAAAAGTGATTAGATGACTACACTAAACAATAAAAAGCTAAAGAAACTATTGAAATCCAAGTCAAGAGTTAAGATAGAGCAGAATCCTGACTTGTTCTATAAGGAATTCTTAAAATCAGAAGTTTTTGTTCCGGTTATTGCAATGGAAGATGAGGAATCATTAAGCGATGGAGACACACTTGACTTGCAGATTGGCTTCTTTGATGAGGAAAACGGAGACCGCAACATATACTTGTTTACAGATACAAATGAATTGGAAAAGGCAGGGTACCAAATCAAGTCAATAGCTGTAAACGTAATGGAATTATCTCTCATATTGGCACAGTTTGACATTGATTTCAATTATATTGTAATAAATCCATACAGCGTTGATTCATATAAGATAGACTTTGATGAATTTTTAGAGAAAAATAACTTTTAGGGATTTCTATGAGCATACTCTATAATGAAAAACTTGAAGAATTGATGAAAATACAATCAGAAATGAGCGAAGAGGAAAATGAACACTTCCTAAATGAATTTAGAAAATCAGAGCTATTGGTTCCTCTTCAGATAGAGCTCGACTCACTAGACCTTGAAAACATGAATCTGGAGGGATTGAATGAAATCAATAAGGAAGTCAAGTTTCATTTAAAATCCTTTGTAGGTCCAAATGGAATCAAAGTCATACCTATCTTTACAGATGAGGAAAATATTCATGATGTTCAATTGAACACAACAGTAGGATCACTTTTCATGAGAGATTTATATAAATCCATAGTTCCAATTCAAGACAGCTTTGATCAAATCATAATTAATCCAAGTGCAGAGAATGAATACAAGATAAGCATTGACGACTTCTTAAATCTCTTTGATGAGGAAAGGGAATTTGAAGACATGATGAAGGAGATTGAAGAGGAAATGATGGATGAAGAAAATGTAGAATAGATTAATAAAAAATAGCTAAAAAATAGTTAAAAATTTTTATATAATTTAATTAAAAAAACAATCAATTAAATCAATAGTTACCTTAAAAAAGCATCAATTGCTGGAGGAGTTAATTGATTATCTTCAATCATATCTATAATCTCTTCTTTAGTGAACCACCCATACATATCATGTTCATCACTAATTACAACTTCATCAGTTTTTACACTGACTTTCATAATAAGTTGGATGGATTTAATGCTTTCACCAGTCTTGCATGCAGTATAATTCTTTTGAATGGCATTGTATAATGAGTCTATCTCTATCTCAAGGCCAGTTTCTTCCAGATATTCTCTTTTCAATGCATCATCAAAGAACTCACACCTTTTGACTTTGCCTCCGGGAATTTCCCATTTTCCTGCATCATGAGCAGAAATGGACCTGAGCTTCAAGAGCAAGACCCTATTATTGTACTCACATATTCCTCTAACAGTCAATCCCCACATGTCCTTCATAGAATCACCTGACGCCTCTAGATATAGCCACTATAAAACAACACCAAAAATAGAACAATCAATAAAGCAGCTATAAAAATTAAAAATGAAACTCCTTCTTTTGAAAAAGGGCTTACTGGTGCACAAGTACCATTGGAACAATCATCATCGATTTGACAATTTTCATCTTTAGACACTTTCATCACCAAAAATAGATAGATCAATATTATTATGAAAAATTTAAAAAAAATAGAAAAATGCTATTAATGAAAATCATTAATAGCTAAAAGAACTAATCAACAAACTTATTTGAAGTTGGTTGCTCTTTCTTCGAAGTAAGATTGAGGGTGTTTACATACTGGGCAAATTACAGGAGCATCGGTTCCTGAAATGATGTGACCACAGTTGATACATTTCCATTCAATTTCTTCTTCTTTCTTGAATACAGTTTCGCCTTCAACATTAGCGAGTAAAGCTCTGTATCTTTCTTCGTGTTCTTTTTCGATGTTACCAACCATGGTGAATAAGCCTGCGATTTCATCGAAACCTTCTTCGATTGCGGTTTCTGCGAATTCTTTGTACATTGCAGTCCATTCTTCGTTTTCACCATCTGCTGCTGCGTTTAAGTTAGCAATAGTGTCTGGAACTTCACCATCGTGTAAAAGTTTGAACCAAATTTTTGCATGTTCTTTTTCGTTTTTGGAAGTTTCCATAAAGATATCGTGGATTTGTACGTATCCTTCTTTTTTAGCTTTACTTGCGAAATATTGGTATTTAGCATGAGCTTGAGATTCACCAGCAAAAGCTGCAGCTAAGTTAGCTTCGGTTTTAGTACCTTTTAAATCTGCCATTATAATCACCTAAATTTTTTTTAACACATGTGTTAATTCTTAAAAAAAAATTAAGAATTGCAGTAGTTTAAACTACTTAAAACTATTTTAGTTTTGAATGTTAATAAATATTTCTAAAATATTTCATATTAAATAAAAATGAGTATAAAAAGAGTATGAAAATGAGTGGCCATCGGCGGCGAGGGGATCGGCGGTTGGCACCGTGGCGGCGACGGAAACAACCAGGGTGCGAAGGGGTTCAACGGCAGCATCCAGCGCCTCGCCGTGTGGCGGCGCGCGCTTT
>JAGCBE010000373.1 GCA_017652345.1 Methanobrevibacter sp. | reverse complement strand
TGATATGCTTCATCAGCATCACATTTATCCAAGAATAAGGTAATTGAATTCTGGCCTGCAGAAATTCCATAAATGTTAATGTTAGCTTCCGCTACCAAAGTTGTCATTTTTGCAAGGAGACCAATTTGATTAAGCAAGTCCTCTCCAACCAAAGCAACTACAGAGATAGGTTCAGGATGCAAACATACTGATTTGCTCATGGAATCTTCAAAGGGACCTACAATCTCAGTTCCAGGGTCAGACAAATCACCTTTTTCAAAGCTGATGATTTTTGCTTTTATTTCAGGATCTTTAAATCTTAAAGCATGAGGGTGTAAAACTTGTGCTCCATGAGTAGCTAAATCTCTCATCTCTTCTACAGAGATATAATCTAATTTTTCAGCTTCATTGATTTTTCTTGGATCAGTGGACATGACTCCATCCACATCGGTAACGATAATCACATCATCTGCATTTAAGCAATGACCTAATAGGAATGCAGTTACATCACTTCCACCTCTTCCTAAGGTGGTCACTTCTCCATTTTCAGTTCTTCCCAAGAATCCACAGACAACTGGAATGATTCCTTGCTCTAAGAGTCCTAAAAGTCCTTGAGATTGTTCCTCAGTTCTTTCAAAATCAATTTGAGCTTTTCCATAGTTGTCATCAGTTATTACAGGCCATAATTCATGGCTTGGATCGATGTATTCGGATTTTACACCTAAGGATTCCAAGACTGATGAAAATACTCTAATGCTGGTTCTCTCACCCATGGATAAAATTTCTGCCAATTGCTTTTCAGTTACTTCTTTTCCAATGGATTCATCAGCAATAGCTACTAAATCATCAGTAGTCTTGTTAATAGCTGATACAACAACCACAACCTTCTTTCCTTCCATATATGCATTAACGATAGATTGTGCAGCTTTTCTAATTCTTTGTCCATTTCCAATCGAAGTACCGCCAAATTTGGCTACAATTAATTCCATTTGTTTACACACCTTTTCTTTAAATTAAAAATTAAAATAAAATTTTGATAAAATCATATTTTTTAGACTATTATCCATTTATTAATTTTATAAAAGGGTATTAATATATTTATTTATTAATTTTTCAATTTTTATCTAAAAAATAGAGGTTTTTTAATAAAAAATACTGAATAATTAATAAAAAATCGATTAAGAACCCTTAATCAATAAAATCTAAAAAACAGTAAAATTATAAAAAAGTAGTAGTAGATTAAAATTAATTAATCTTAAAAAAAGTAAAAAATAAAATTAAGCTTGGTTTGCTTGTTGTCTTACTAATCTAGTAATGTAACCAGCAATTTTATTTCTTAAATGTTTAGTACTTACAGTAGAGTACTCTGCTACTAATTTTTTGTTTTCTTCAAAATCAGTAGTAAATTTGCCTTGGTGAGTTTCAATTAATTCTTTTGATATACGTTTTACGAATGAAGTTCTAATATTTCCCATAATCATTCCTCCAAAATTTCTCTTTGTCTATTTTTACTTAAAGTTGTTAGCATGTCCATAATATCGCTAAGAATACTTTTATCAATATTCAAGTCTTCAGCTAATTTATTTACTTTGGCATGAACTTGTTCTTCTCTTGATTTATCATAAATTTCCATGCCTAAAAAAACTTTAGCTAAAACAATACTCCTAGCAAGTGAAGTTCTTTCACTTATTAAGTTAACTAAATCATTATCAATTTCATCGATTCTTTTTCTAGATGTTTTAAGAATATCCTGAGCCTCTTCCTCATTTTCAAATAAGCTCATAATCTCTTTCTTATCCACAAAAATAACTCCATAGTTTTGATAATAATTATACTTTATATCTCATCTTATATAAACATGCTTATTGAAATTAACTTTTACTTTATATTAATTTTTATCAAATTTCTTTTCAAATGCTCTCAAAAACAATTTAATATAATAAAACCAAAAATAGAATAAGAGAAAATAGGAAATACAAGTGAAATCATGCATTACGTTAACGCTAAAGGCATCCTGTCCAATAAGAATGGAATGAACCTATACAGAGGTTGCACACATGGCTGCATCTACTGTGACTCAAGAAGCAATGTCTACAATATGGACCATGCATTTGAAGACATTGAAGTCAAGGCAAATGCAACAGAACTCCTTAAGAAAGCCCTAAAGAATAAAAAGGAAAAGGTCATGATTGGAACAGGATCAATGACAGACCCATACATACCTCTTGAAAAGAAGATACAAAATGTGAGAGAATCATTAGAGCTGATTAACAAATACGGTCATGGATTTACTTGCATAACCAAATCAAACCTAATACTCAGGGACTTGGATTTGCTTAAAGAAATCAATGAAAAGGCAAAAGTAGTCATTCAGATGACATTGACAACATACGATGAAGAGCTTTGCAAAATACTTGAACCTAATGTTTGCACAACAAAAGAAAGAGTGAAAGTATTGAAAATTCTAAATAAACACGACATACCTACAGTTGTTTGGCTATGCCCAATTCTCCCATTCATTAACGATACAGAAGAAAACATCAATGGAATACTTGACTATTGCATAGACTCAAATGTCAAGGGAATAATCTGCTTTGGAATGGGAATGACATTAAGGGAAGGAAACAGGGAATATTTCTTTAGCAAGTTAGATAAGCATTTCCCCGGACTTAAGGAAAAGTACATCAAGACTTATGGAAATAGCTATGGAATAGCCAGTCTAAATCAAAAGGAATTAATGAAGATCTTCTATAAAAGAACAAATGAAAACAAGATAATGAACAATCCAGATGAAATATTCGAATACTTGCATGAATTTCCAAGCAAGGATAAAACTAAGCAGACCACTTTATTTTAAAAAAATGCTTTAAAAATAGTGTAAAAATAGATAAAAAATAGTAAAAATAGAAAATAAAAAAGAAAATAATTAAATAATTCTTGTTCCCCTATTATCCACAGTTGTTTCAATGACTCTACCATCATATGAAGCCCAAGCTTCCTTAACACCATCAATGGAACTCTCATCAACAATAGCTACAAATGAAGACCCAGTTCCAGACAATCCAGAAGCAAGTGCACCAGCTTGAAGTGCATCAAGGGCAATGTTGTTGTCAAAGCCTAATACATTACCGTACAAGAGCCCATTTAATGTCAAAGCTTCAAGATAATCTCCATCAAGAGCTTGATTGAATGCTATCCTTACATATGGGGCAATCAATTTCATCCTATCCACATCAGAAGATCCACTTAATGATTCCTTATCAGGCATAAAGACCAAAATATCATAATCAGGCATTCTTTCCTGATGCAAAATCTCCCTATTGCCATTGTCAGTGATTGTCAATCCTCCAAAGAAAGATGCAGAAGCATCATCAAAAGCACCTGTAATTGTAACTCCCGCTTCAAGTGATGCATCAATACCCATGTT
>JAGCBE010000372.1 GCA_017652345.1 Methanobrevibacter sp. | reverse complement strand
AAAATATTGGACAATTCGCAATATTTGGTCAGTCGCAATTTTTGGTCAGTGAAAATCGCCTTATGTGATAGTTTTGTGAAAACTGTTAAATGATTTGTTTAATTACTGACTGTATATTTATTTTTGTGAAAGGTGTACAAATATAAATTTTATATAGTCTTGACAAAAAATTATATATGCTGTATAGTAGTGTAAAGGTATACACCTTTAAACTATGAAAAGGGGGTAAACGCATGGAAGAATTAAAAAAGCTTTTAGCAGAATTCATTGACAAAATTACTCCTCTGGTTAGTGAGACCACAGAAACAGAGGAAACAAAGGAAACAGAAGAAAAAGTTGAAACTGTTGAAACGGAAGTTGAAACGGAAGAAACCGCAGAAGCTCCGGAAGTAACAAGAACAGAAACCACAACAGAAACAATTGTGGAAACTGTAAATGTTGAAACCGGTGAAGAAACTGTGAAGCGTACAGAAGAAAGCGTGATCACATTTAAGGACGGTGTATATTATGGCATTTAAAATCCTGGATAAAGATTATAAACACGACACTGTTAATGATAAGATAACCGGTGCAGTATGTTCTATTTATTGTGATTCTGAAAGCGATCTACCTACAGCAGAAGAAATAGCAATTGAAAATATATTACCCGGCTCGTGGGCGTGGTTAGGTACTGAAAGAGATTTTAAAACACTTTCAACCGAAGGGGCGTGGATTTAATGCAAGCGGCAGTTGATTTTGTAGCAAGGTGCATTGCCGGACAGGGATTAGGAGTTGCAACACAGGCACAATCTACAGCAACACAAGCTTCTAATGATCTGGGCGGCGTAAAGTTTGTACAGCTTACAGATGAAGAATATAACAATTTAGAAACGAAAGATGCACATACTTTTTATTTAGTTTCTAAAGGTGAAACGATTATATTATACTTAGGCAATACAACTATCGGAAGTGGTGTCGCAGGCGGTAACACTATTATACAAACCATATCAGCAATAGCAGTCGCAGGAAATTTAACGGAGGTGAATTAACAATGATTGATACATATATTTTTTCGGTAGGAGATCAGACAGAAGTAAAAGAATGGCTTGATACAAATGCAACAGATATTTTTGATGAAATTGTAAACAGTGGTACATCAATATTGTGTAAGAAAGACAATTTAACTGTATTATCAATAGGTTTTGACAGTAATCAAACATGCGTTGCAAAATTGAGTAGTTCTGTATCATTTACAGCAAGAGGATATAATCAAAACCATTTTACAAAAGCTTACAGGACTACAAACGGTATTTATTTATTTGCAAAAGGTAGTTCATATAATGTCGCTGTATCAGCTACAAAAAACGGTGATGTTTACGCAAACAATGGTTTTGATAGTATTAGATCAGTCGGAAAAATTGGCGCACCTTCTTTTACATCTATATCTGCTCCAACATCATTTGTTATAACTGCTTTATCTCCTGCACCATATTCAAGTGCATCAGTATCAGAAGATATGCTAATTCCAATATGGACGCAATTAACACAGCAAGCAAGAACATATGAAACTTATATTGTACAAATAAATAATATAAATTATGTATACGATGGTTTTATAGCTTTAAGAGAATAACGGGGGAAAATGATATGAAAGAAATTGTTGAAGCAATTCAAAATATAGGTTTTCCCATAGTTTGCACCATAGTGTTATTTAGTCTGTATAATAAGACAATAACAAGTTTTAAAGACAGCATCGACAAGAATACAGAAGCTTTAACACAATTACAGAGTATCATAACAAAGAGGTATAAAACCGGAAAGGGGGAATAATTTGAATAGTCCATATTATAAGCGATTTGAAGTAACCCAGGAGTATAAAGGAAATGCACACGACGGTCTTGATCTAGTCGGTCTTGACAGCAAGGAAATTCACAGCACTGTGAACGGTGTTGTACATTATGCCGGTTGGGAAAATAACAATAATCATTTGCAGGGTTTTGGGTTGTATGCGTGTATCAAGGGTAATGACGGACGTTATTATTATTTTGGGCATTTGTCAGAATTGAAATGCAAAACCGGAGATGCTGTAAAAATAACTGATGTTATAGGCATTGAAGGAAGTACAGGATTTTCAACGGGTAGTCATTGCCATTATTGTATTAGACCTAATTTCTGCAAAGGAAATAGCTTTAATGTATCACAAATCAGCGGAATTCCAAACGCTTTAGGGGTATATGATGACGGGTACAGACTACCGGCAGAAACCACAATAACAAAAACCACAGCAAAAAGCATAACTGTTGAAATTGAATTTGAAGGAAAAGTGTACACGGGTACACTGAAAGAAAAAACTAATTAAACGGGGGTATTTATTATGAGTGAAAAAATTAAAATGCAGAAAACTACAGGAGATATTGCTAAGAAGATAGCACAGCAAATAACTAAGTCAATTGGTGCGGACAGTGCATGGAGTGATAACGCTAATACATGGATTAGTAATATTTTAAGTGATAGTGAAATGGCAAATAGCTTTTTCAGCGGCTTGACAAATACAATTGTTAAACAGCAGATTCTTTCAAGATTTTTCAATAATCCTCTAGAAAGATTTAAAACAGGAGAATTACCATACGGTCTAGCAGAAAGCGAATTCTATATTAACCCACAGACGGGTGAAACTTTCCTTTTCCCGGAAGCAGATACAGCAGGCACAGGAAATAACGCTGATCTTCTCAAAGATAAGCTACCGGACATCAAGCAGATTTTCTTTAAGAAAAATTATGGTAAGAAGTACAAGAAAACATATAATGACGTACAAATTATTAATATCGTGCAGTCCTGGGACGATGTTGGAAAGCTCATTGATTCTATTTCTAGATCACTTGTAAGTGATGCAAATATTGAAGAATTCGACACAATGAAAGCTATTATGACTGCCGGTTTTAATAATGGAGATATGGTAGTTTCTTCAATTTCTGATATTACAGATAAAGCAAGCGCAGAAGCTTTCCTTGTTAAAGCACGTGAAAAGTATCTTTCTTTCCAGTTCCCTTCAACAGATTATAACTCATGGACTGACAGTGCAAGCCATAAGGTTAAAACTTGGAGTGATTCTGACAGTATTTCAATTATCCTTACAGCAAAAACAAGCGCAGTTGTAGATGTTTACGCACTTGCGGCGGCTTTCAATATTGATAAAGCGGAAATTATGGGAAAAGTATTTGTTGTAGATAAGATTGATGATGCCGGAAAGGTAGCGGCAATTCTCTTTGATGATACAAAGCTTCACTTTGAAAAGGTGCTTGAACGTGCATATTCTTTCTTTAATCCGGAAAGTTGTTCAGTAAATTTCTATTACTACCGTCAAGCAATTCTTGCACTTGACCCGTTTGCAAACTGCATTGCATTTACTACTTACAATTATACACAGCTTACAGGCGCAGAAGCTCCGGCAGACTGGGCAACGAATTACAATGATTATTTCACAAAGTCCGGTGTTTCCGGTGATGCTTACATCAAGAATAATTTTGATGAAGCACCCGTATATGCGGCAAATACATATTATAGTAGATCGTGATAGAATGTTTCACGTGGAACAATTAAACAGGGCGGCTTATATTGCCGCCCTAAATTTTAAGGGGGTATAGTATGCCGGACATAGATACAAGCGGTATCAATTGGAATTTAATTAACCCGTCAAATATAGCCTTTACAAATTTACAAAGTATATACGGCACTGACGGAACACCCAGAAATTTGAGTACATATAACAACAATTATTTTGCTTTAACGCTGATTGCTCAAAACCGTTTTAAGTGGGAAAGCAAGATAATAAAACCCTTTGAAAGACTTTCGGAATATATAGAGCATCTATTATATTACTATGGTCAGTGTCTTTTACATAAAACCGGGGAATACTGGGAAGTTTTGCGGTGTGTAGCTTTAGGAAAGCCAGACGAATTTGGAGTTCCTACAAGATTTCAAACATTCACTTTTAGCGGCGAAAAATCAAAAATATATGACTATAAAGATGTTATATGGATTAAAAACAATGCTTATTGTTTACCCACAAGCTTTTGGATATGGAAATATTGCGACAGAATATCACATATTGAAAGGGTTATGGATTTAAATATTGATGCACAGAAAACGCCATATATTATTGAAACGACACCAGAAATGCAGTTCAGTGTTAAAAACCTTTTCAAGAAAATCAAGGAAATGAGTGAGGTAATTTTCACAAATTCTTCTGCCGGGGGCATACGTGAGAAAGTGAAAGTGCTTGACTTAAATTCACCTTATTTAGTCGATAAACTATACGCACAGAAGCAAAACGAATTTAATGATGCTTTAAACTTTATAGGCATAAACACTATAGACGAAAAGCGTGAAAGACTTATCACAGGGGAAGCGGAAATTGCGGAAGATTTGACGGAGAAGTTTACAAACCTTTTTGAAAGTCCCAGAAGAAAAGCAGTTGAGCAATTTAATTCAATTGCAGGGGATAACGCTTTAATTCTGACAGAAACAGGAATA
Source organism: Methanobrevibacter sp. (assembly GCA_017652345.1). Next base: position 12,067 of record JAGCBE010000372.1, on the reverse strand, counting down.
AAGAAAACGGAAATACTTGAAGAAAAGGAAGGTGCATAAAATGGGTAATTATACAATACGATTGAAAAACCTTCTTGATAGTGGTTTCAATATCTGGGAAACCGGGGATAAAGCTTTTCCAATCTATGAAGAATTACACAGGGAAGCACTAAAGCAGAAAATAATTGATAATTATTATATGCAAGAAATAGGTTTTGAAACGCCGCAAACTTTCAAGCATTATCTGAATACACGTATGCGGACTATTATGCCATACTACAACAGCAAATACGCCGCACTTGCAAAGTTTATGACAGTACCGGAAAATTTCTACACGTATGACGAACATACAGAGGAAACCGGAAAAGAATATAATAAAAGCGATATGTATAATGCATCGAACGTTAAAAGCGGTAGAGCTTCACAAGCGGAAAACAAAATATATAATTTTGATACACCGCAGAACATAACAAGCCTTGACCCGTCAAGTCCGGACCATATGTCAAGCGCTACCGTATCAAAAGAAAATATATCACCGACTACAACTTACACGGAAACGCAAACCCAGGGACAAACGGGAAGCATTAAAACCGGGGGTGCTAATGGTGCAGTAAATGAAAATGAACGGTCCTTTGATAACAGAGATACTCACAGATACGGCACAAATCAAAGTCCGTTTAAGTCGTATGAAGATTACAAAAACGCTATTGATAATATCGACGAAGAAATTATAAAGCGTTTAAGTGATTTATTTATGATGATATTCTAAAGGGGGTTATATAATGATTAACTGGAATACAGTACCGGCTTTTTATAACGATTCTTATACTTATATGGAGTGGTTAGGAAAAGTTACGGCTAAAGTCGAAGATCATGAAACAAGGATAACAAAAGCCGAAAGTGATATTGAAACATTACAGGAAGCAATTGAAGGTATACAGACAACACTGGAAGATCATGAAGGAAGAATACAAAGTGCGGAAGATGATATTGACAGTCTTGAAAATGCCGTTGACAGTTTAGAAGATAGTGTTGACACTTTGACAACATGGTATAATGAATCAGCGGCGGAAGCTGTGACTTTTATAACCAATAATAAGACTGCTATAACAACAGTATTAACAACTACAATTCCTGCTTTACAGGAACAAACAGCGGAAAATACAAGTGCTATTCTTTCTCTACAGCGTGAAGGAACAACAGTATATATTGATGTAATTAATGATACTACAGTATCAAATGATATTTCAATTACATCTACTTATACAGCTTTAAACCCTGCTGAAACTGCCGTTGATTGTGTTTATAGAATTAGTACTAAGATCAATAACAATTCAGAAAATTTTGTTATTCGTGAACGTGTGCAGATTGGTGATACAATAAACGGTATATCCTTCAATGCTGACGGGTATTTGACATATAACATAACAATAGCAACAGCCGGTACAATTAGTATATCTTTAGGAAGTAGCAATATCAGCGGCAACGCTTATACAGATAGTGACATTTCAGATACATTTATAACACAAGCTGACATTGTTTTATATGCCGGTAAGACTGTAACACCAACAGACGAAAAGGAAGCATATCAAGCAAGTGTAAAGATATTTACAAACAAATCAATTCCCATTGATAACCGTACAGCATCTATAATACTACAATATTATTCAGCGGCAAGCACTGACCCGGATTTAACATGGGCAGAATGGGCGGCAGAATACAACGCAGAACACCCGGACGGTTTGCAACTTGACACAACAGTTTTTCCGGATACCAATAAAGACGGAAAGTTAAACGCTATTGATGCAAGTAATATAATGACATATTATGCAAATGCAAGCACAGGGAAAACACAATATGTTAACAGCGATGCAGATAAATTCTATAACTGGTATCTTGCAGGCAATCCGCCAATCTGGGAATACTAATATAATAAAATGGGGCGGTATATGCCGCCCCTATAATTAAAGGGGGTTTTATTATGCCTTTAGCTATAAGCGGAATAACACTATATAATTGTAAGCTAGAAAGGACAGGGCACAAAACAATAGATTTTACAAGTGCTTCTGCACGTGATACCTATTTTTCAAGCAGTAGCACTATTGCAACTATAACACATACAATATCAAATGCAACATACACAAGAGAACATGGTGTTATAACTGTGGGTATCGATGCAGATACTTTAGATAGCTACGGAGTTAATTATTGTCGTTTTATTAATCCACAAGCCGGAAACTTTTACAGATATTGCTTTATAGATCAGATAGAATATGTTGCACCGGCTACAAGCCGCTTGCATATTCGCATAGACGCTTTTGTAAATAATATCGGAAGCATTAATTTTAATGATTGTTTTGTCGAACGTGAACACGTTTCGAATGACACAAGAGGTTTACACACTTTGCCGGAAGATATACCCAGTGACAATATAGTGTGTAATTCTGTTTTATATGACTTATGTACAGGACTTTCAGCCCGTAGTAAAGGTGTATTTGATAGTAATTATTATGCGGCAATTTTTATGACTGAACACACATTCACCGCTAAAGGAGATTATGACAGTTTTATAGGCGGAAATGCAAATTGTAGTTATATCATAGCACCCGAAAGTATTGACGATTTAGGTGCATTTATTGAATACATAACGGACATAAATAAATCATCGTCAATAATTGGTATTATTCCTCTTTTACGTTCATATACAACAGCGGAAGAAGTTAATATACCGTCCGAAGTAGCTTCAGAAATAGGTACAAACAAAGTGTATATTTTAAGTGATAATGGCGGCGCTCAGTTTAACAGAAGTATATACAGTAATTTTACAGATTTGGACGGATATACACCGCACAATAACAAATTATATACATATCCATTTAACTACATTTCAATAGTTGCTTCTAATGGTAGCAATACAATAATTGAATATGAAAAAATAACTGCTAACAATAATTTTTTAGTGTCGTATAGTGCTACACTTTCCCCCACATTGACACTTACACCAGTTAATTATAATGGTGTTACTAACTGTATTGATAAATGTGTTTCATTTTCTCAATTTTCACCCATTGCATACAGCATAGACACTTATAATGCATGGTATTCACAGAATAAAAATGTTGTGGATATGACATTATATGAAAAAGCCGGAAGCATAGTAAAAAGCGGATTAGGTGCTTTATCTGCTCAAAACTTTTCACAAGCAAATGCAAGTGCTTTTGATGTACTTTCCAATACTGAAAATGCAATGGCGTGGTTAGCAAGTCTTAAAGATATGCAACGGAGACCAAATGAAATGAAAGGAACATTGACAGGAAATGCAATGCTATACATGACAAAGGGCGGTATTCAAGCACTTGACATGTGCGTAAAGGGTGAATATGCAGAATTGATTGATAAGTATTTTGATATGTTCGGCTATAATGTATCTATAGCAAAAACCCCACAGATAAACAGCCGAGCACATTATAATTACTGTAAAACAATAGGTTCAAACGTTTATGGCGCAATAGCGGAAGATCAGAAAGAAATGATTGATAAGCTATTCAATGACGGGATAACCGTATGGCATATGTCAAGCGGTGCAACGTATGGAGTGTATGATAATAGTAATTCGATTGTTTGACAAAATCAAACTAATATGATATAATACAATTGTCCTTTCTTTTATTCACTTGTTTTTCTCTCACTTTTTGATGCTTTCCCGGGTGCAATAGTATCCGGGAAAATTTTTGTTTCACGTGAAACAAGTTACAAATTGGTTACAAATTTAAAAAACTGTTGACTTTCTACGAATGATATGATATTCTTTAATTACGGCAAAGACATACGCCGAAAAATATTTTTGAAAAGAGGTTTTAATTATGGCAAGAAGTAGAAAAGCAAGCGAAAACAAGGAAAGAAAAGACGGTATCCCGGCAAGCGCATTTTGCATTGTGGGTGAAATCACAGACATTTTTGAAGGTAAAAGCGCAGACTATTTAACAATTAAATCTGCTCGTGGGGACTATTACGACTTACTGACCGTGAATGTTCCTGTTGATCTAATGGAAACAGATACAATTGAAGATTATAACAAAGGTGATACGGTACAGTGTACAGGCTTTATATCAAGTTTCTTCGATAAGACAAAGAAAGTCAGCAAGACAATATTTACAGCGGCAAAAGTCAGCAAGACAATTGACATTGATACACCATTCTAAATAATTTGAAAATGGGGCAGGGGTAAAAAACTCTGTCCCATAATCATATATTATAAAATGTTTCACGTGAAACACTAAGGGGGTTTTATTATGGGTAAACTTTCAGCAGAAGAATATAAACGGCAAAGAATACAGAACATCAAAAGCAAAGCAAACGGCAAAGCAAATCAAACACTAGATTTTATCAATAATGCTTCTTATGATTTTAAAAAGGCTTTAAAATATCTTCCGCCCTGGGCAAAAGCGGAATTAGCACATACAAGCGTTATCCCGGAAACTAATGTGAATAACATGTTAGATGAATATTATGACTACAGCTATGAAGGGGAAATTTTACCGGCTTTATATAATGAAGCACACGCCATAATTAAAAAGATCAAAGAAACAATTACAAGACTGCAAGAAATATATGAAGATGAAAAGAAAAATAAAAAGGCTAACAGACTGGAACTAAACAAGGTGAAAAGGACTATAAGCAAACTGGAAGATATTTTAAATTCTTCTAATCTTCAAAATGCTGAAAGCCGCTATAACTTAGAGCATGCTAAAGGTACTTACGACGATGCAGAAAGTGAAGATATTGAAAGCGCAGTTGAAAAATTCATAAACAGAAGAAACGGAAAATAATATAAGGAGTGAGAGAAACAATGTATATCAAGAATTATGCAAGAGGGTTGAAAAGATACTACAGCGCAAAAGGCTTTCCCCGTATGGGTGAACAATATATAGTTTGCTATGATATAGAAAACTCGGTCATATATGATGTGGCAGAAGATATTGACGGAAAAGAAATAGATGATGATTATTATGAAACATTGGCTATTGATCTTCTAGACCGTGAATTGCTTCCGCAATTAAAGCATATAGGCAGGGGAAAAGGTACAGAGAAATTAAAAGAGTATATATGCAAGCAGTTAGGACAGGAAGAAATAAGATATATTGACAGGGACAACGTGAAGGAAGCACAGAAAATAATTGATGCTTTCAATGAAGAACACGACAGTAAAATTATTCTTATTCCATTAACGCATAAATACTTATCCAATTTCTATATTTATGACTGCAAGAAAAAGAAAATAAACAGTGTGTTTTGCTATACTCCGGAAGATGATAACAAGGTATTCAAAAAGCTTTATAGAATGTTCAAGGCAGGGGCAGATATACTATTCACAGCGCATAACTTAGATTATGAATATAGTTATATTAGATATAATACAAACCTTCTTAAACTGATAACAGACATTGAAGAAAACAAGCAATTAACGATCATTGCAAATGGTACACACGACATAAAAAGCATCGAAGCAATGACGGGTATATTAGACCCTAAGAACAATAAAAACTATATAGCAACTTGTAAATTCCTTATTCGAGATTCTTTATTAATGACAGGAAAATCAATAAGAAATCTGGGTGAAGCATACAAACTACCAAAACTAGAATACGATTATGACTTAACAAGAACAAATCCGGAACTAATAAATGATCTCGATAGGGCATACAATCAAAGAGATAATGAAATAGCATTGAAAGCAATTCTTGAAATACAGCAACAGCAAGAAATATACAAAGATATTACGCAATTACCTATGTCTGCAACACAGCACAGCAGAAACACGTGCAAGCTAAACTATAATGTAAACATACCACAGCCGCAAAGACAAGAGAGATATAACACACTTGAAAAGAAACACAACGGTATTTCTTATATGTTCAATATGCCTAATGAGGATTTATTTCAAAAATTCTTTAACGCTTCCGGGGGCGGTTTAATTGGTGTTAATCCTCTGGAATGTGACAAATGGCAAAGTGGGGTGCATAGTTTTGATATTAAAAGTGCGCACCCGTCACAAGCTTTTAACAAGCTTTTCCCCCAGGGGGATAAAATAGAAGCAGTCCCCACAGAAAAATACAATGATGTAATACGTGAATTAAAAGGTATATCAGAAATAATGATACAAAATCCGAAGTTTTTATACAATGACTTTACCGGATACCATGATTATTTATTACTGATCAGATTTACAAACCTACGGGAAAAGAATATAAACGGAAATATTATTAATTCTCTGGGGGCAGGTAAAGCGGCTTTAGGGACTGCACGTAGTGAAAAACTACAACGTCAAGCGTATAATTATAACGGGGTTAATCAATATGGAAAATGTAGGAAGTCAGAACAATATATAAAGTGGGTTTATGGTATAGACTTAATATATCACTTGACTTTTTATGATTATGATAACATTGAAATACTGGAAGGATATGTTTATCCTTTAGTTAATTGTGATGAATACATATTAAGAAAATTTGAATACTACGGTGCAAACAAGGAATTATACAAGGGTTTTACAAAGCAGGCTAAAAAATTACCTTATGAAGAATTATATAATAACATTCAAAACAGTACGGCAGAGGATTATACAAAAAACGCTATAACCCCGGATAATTATATTGATTTTCTTGACGGTGAATTATTACGCATCAAGGGGGTTTTCAATGGTATTTTCGGACAGGAATACCAAAGTCCCATTCATGACGAAATGGAAATAAATATACATGATTGGTATAGCATTATTGCAAATGGTCAACAGGATTATGAGGACAGCATTTCAAAGACAAAGATACATTATTGTACGGGTGCATATATAGCCGCATGGACTAGATTTGAATTAGCTTGCATGATTTGGTATTGTATCAACAACGGGGGAAAAATCTTTTATTTTGCGACTGACAGCATAAAGGCAAATAACATACAAGATGATCTATTTAAAAATTGGTGCTACGGGCACACAACACAAGCTTACGCAAGAAACGTTTTTAATTTTGGTGCTGTAGACTGTGAAACAAGCGGAAATCCCCTTGAATTTATGACCACAGAAACATTAAAACATATTGACGTTTGCAGAGGTAAAAACCCGGAAGAATTGCACATAGGATATACTATAAGTGGTTTTAAAGCCGGTGTATATTTAAAAGACTTTCTTGAAAAGTGGGAAGGGGTACAATATACAGACGAAAACATAAACAGTGTAAAAGCTTTATTATCTGATATGTTCAAACCGCATATTATCCCGGCAGAACAAACGGGGAAGCTTGTAAGAGATCGTAGCTATAGTGGATATACAACGCCATTGAATCAAAGAAATTTCGGTGCGCTTCTGCCTATGGAGTACAATTTAGGCAGATATGGAATTTAATATAGGGATATATAAATTTTATATACCATAAATTCTACGAATAGACTTGACTTTTCTACGAATAAGGTGTATACTATAATCAAGGAAAAGGAAAGGGACAACAATTATGAAAAAGACCGCAATACGCATTGAATTAGTACCTAGTAAAAAATACCCCGGTAGATTTGAAGCGATACCTTATGAAAAAATTACTTGTGAAGTAATCGGTGAAATGAATAGTGGAACTAAGATTTGGGCAGACATAGAAACCGGAGAGCAATATTTCCTTATGAGAATGAATGGTGTATATGCATTTTATAAAGAATAAAAAGGTGCTGACCTAACGGCAATACGGGGAGAAAGAGAGGACGTTATGAAAAAAGCTTATTTTAACGGTATGTGCGACAAACTTACACAAATATCTCAATTGCCAGAACCGGAAAGAACAAAAACAATTGATTTCTTTATGTGTCAAGCTTATCTATTTCTTGATCTTACAGAAAAGCAAATTTCAAAACTGAAAGAAATATTTAAAATGTTTTATCCGGACATTTACAAGGAATATGATAAGCCAGACGAAAACGGATATACAGCAGAATTTAAATATTTGCAGTTTAAATAAAATAATATGGGGGACAAAAGTCCCCCACAAATTAAAGGGGGTTTCAATATGAAACATATAAACAAAAAGTATGGTCTAGAATGTAATCTATTACAACTTACACAAGAAGAACTAAAACAGCTTGAGCATTTTCTTCTTGCTTTGGGTGTTAGATGCAGAATATCACAAGACAATTTCAACGGTGAATATGTTATACAAGCTGAAAACGTTTATAAAACATGCGCAGACCTTTTATCAAGCCATAGAGCAGAAAGGCTATTGACCGAAGATTATATAAAATCTTATAAAAGTTTTTAAGGGGGTAACTATTATGATGTTCAAAGCAGAAATTATGGAAACCATAGCAAAAACCGAAATTGAAGAAATCAAAAAGACACCTAAGAAAATGTTTAAAAGCTTGAATTACAGATACTTGATTAACGGAAAGCTTTTAATGCTCCTTCAATTAGGTATCTTATCCCAGGAAGAATACCAAACAATTATAACTGCATGGGATTGTTCAGAAGATAATACAATCAAAGATCAGATTACAAACGGGGGGTTTTAAAATGACTATAAAAGAACTATGTGAAAAGTATAATGGTGTTACATATGCGGAAATCCGGAAACTTGTTGTTTCCGGGTTTCTGGAATTTGTGGGAACAGGAAGCGAAAGAGGATATATATCAAAGAAAGTTGACAATGATAATATAAAAGCCGTAGTTGTTACAAAAGGCAAACGGGCAGGATTAATAAAAGTATCTGTGCATAACGAATTATCCACAAGGTACGTTACAAATTTATATTTCAAAGAGGGGAAAAGAAAATGAATGTATATAAAGATTTTGTTGCAGTCCATAACATGAAAGCAGACCCCAGGGATATAAAAATTTTTGTGGATTGGTTGCTTGCAAGTGACCCAGATACACAAGCATATAAAATAGGTGAAGCGATGCAAACGGCAATTGATAATTATATTGAAGATAACGAAAATCATTATTTAAAGGAGATGATATAATATGGTAGGTGCTTTTCTTCTGGGGGCGTTGTCCGCTTCTGTGATAATTGTAGTTGTATCTTGTATTGCTTGTATAGGAGATGATGAAAATGACAAAAAGAGATAAAATTTTGAAAATGAGTGAATATAATTTACTTGTGGAAATGCAAAATAATATGTGTAGATTAAAAGCAATACATGGTCATACTTTTTGTATCATTGATGTATTAGAAGGCTATAAAACACCTTGTATATATGACTCTTGCGAAAAGTGTATTGCAGAATATTTAAATGAAAAGGAGTGAAAGAGATGTTATTATATATTGTTGGTAGTTCAATACTAGGGGCAGTTTTCGGTGTTTTACTTGCTTTTATACAGGGGGGTACAGATTATGAAGATCATTGAAGCAGTTTATAAAAGATTAGGGGAAATTTTTGTTATATATGCTGACGGAAGCAAAAAGAAGCTTGAAAATCTCACTGAATCAGAATTAAAAAGAATTGACAGCTTTTGTGAAACACATCACATTCACGCAGACGGAAATATAATTGAATATACGGGGGGCATTGTCCCCCTGCATTGCATAATTCATTCTAAAAAGCCTTTTACATATATCTGCATTACAACTTTCGGACAAACGTATATAGTAACAAAAGAAAGTCCCCAGGATTTAATACAAAGATGTGAAAAGTATATTGAATCTTGTAAAGTATGTAGAGAAATGAATAGCAACACTATAAAATATAGTTGTGGGGAAGGGGGTTTATAAATGTACTGGATAAGAAATATGATCACGGGTGCGGCAGTTGTTAATATACGTTTAAAGCCTTTATATTTTCGTGACTATAAAGAAGCATATACCTTTATAAAGCATAGATCATTGAATCAGTACAATTATCATATAATTCAAGTGGGTGCAATTGTTTCACGTGGAACAATTGAAGGGAGTGAAAGAAAATGATTGATAGACAGGAATTAAATATTTTATGTCCGGTACATAATAAGCCTTTAGAAAATGTGCTGTACAATTCAAGGAGTACAGATATTACAAGAAGAATACATTGCACTGTTAAAGGGTGCAAAATTGATACAGGGCGGCAATGTACTTTAGTAGATGCTTTTCAAAGTTTGATGTATTTATATTTCAATTGCAAAGCAAATTGTGAATTTAAAAAGGGTAGTACAGACGAAAGATTATATTTGAAGGGGTGAAACAATTTGAAATATCAAAGTCTTAAACGAATTAAAAAGAAAAATGCAGACTATAATATTATTATGGCAGGGCGCGACACTGGAAAAAGTACAACTATAACGGCAGAAATGAAGGAAGAATTTTTAAAATATCATAGGGGTTTTATCCGTATTATTCGGCGTACAAATTACGGGGTTTCCGCCTCATCATGGTTTGAAGATCATGCAGAAAGCGGTACACATGAAACCCCAGAAGGAGACATTTTGCCACACGGTTTATTTTACGACGGTCAAAATGATATTACTTTCGGTGAATATGGAGAATTAGAAGCATATTTCTGCAATGGTGAATTAATGGGACTTGTTTTATATCTATCACAAGCAAGTGCATACAAAGGTATGGTTTTTCCAAAGTTTATATATCACGCTGTATTTGATGAATACATTGAAGATACACAAAGTAGGTATTTAGATGCTGAAATCACAAAATTTCTTTCTATTCTTTCAACTGTATTCAGAAAGAGAGAGCGCAAAGTGTGGTTATTAGGTAACAACTTAAACGACGAATCAAAATATAACCCATACCACAGATATTTTAATATTGATATTGACAGAGATAGACTGAAACCTGGGGATATAAAAATATATAAATCAAAGAAATTTAGAGACCCGGCAGTTATAGCTTTCGAATTTGGTCAAATGGCTTATGAAGGTGAAAAGGAAATACCGAAGGCAGATAGACTTGACGGTTATAATGTAGGCACAAGCGGAGATTTTGCACGCCCTTATGATGTGTTTTTGCAAGATGTTGATTACCCTGTACAACCTTCATTTTTAAGAAGTAGCATTGATAATTTTTATATATCTGATAGCACAGACCGGTGTTATTTTCCTATAGTAAATGAAGAATTACAATCTATTGACTGGGTTTATTCTCCCGATGATCTAAATAAATTAGGTGAAAAGGGAAATACTGAAAAGTATAATATATTAGTCCAATATCCAGAATATTTTATAGATCAGTACGGAGAAGAAAATTATTATAAGGCAATAGAGGACGTATTCCCCTATAATATAGCATTGCCTTTATATACAAACGGCAACAGATACGGAGAAAATACAGAAGCTTTTACAAGTGGTATCAATGACATTTACAAGGGTTTCACGTATCGCTATTGTGACAGCAATATAAAATTCATATTTGAAAATATCGTATTGAAATACAATGTTGAAAGATTATAAAAGGGTGTGTTGAAAATGAGTGAAAGAATAATTAAAGTTGATTACATTGACTATATGGATACATATTGGATACATGAAGAGCGTCCCTGGGGCGTATATAAAGGAATTGAATATTATAAAACACCAATCACAATAGGATATGCAGATACACTTGAAGAGGCTGTTGAAATGGTGAGAAATATTAAAGGAGTGTTGAAACATGAATGATAAAGTTATACAGAAAGCACTTGAATATTATATTAAGGAGCTTGAAAAACAGAATGAAGCTCTTAAAACATTTATTAAACAAATTGCTTATGCTTTTAATTGTGAAAAAGATAGAGATGAAATTATAAAAGATATTCTTAATACTTTAAGTGAATATGATATGATGTTTATTGATAAGGAGTGTTGATAATGACAGTAGATTTTATTGCTGGTGCTTTTACCGGTGCAATATTCGTTTTATTTATGTTGTCAATTATAGCAAGCCTTTCAAGTAAAGACGATTAAACAAAATAATTTATTTTACTAGGACTGCTTTTTGTAGTCCTTTTCTTTGTACACCTTTCACAAAAATAAATATACAGTCAGTAATTAAACAAATCATTTAACAGTTTTCACAAAACTATCACATAAGGCGATTTTCACTGACCAAAAATTGCGACTGACCAAATATTGCGAATTGTCCAATATTTT